>PWWY01000027.1 GCA_003561325.1 Syntrophomonadaceae bacterium
AGCAAAATGGAGTACTAGCGGTGGTAGCCGATGGCATGGGCGGCCTCTCTGTCGGGGAAGAAGCCAGCCAAGTGGCTGTGGAGATCTTTTTTAAGGAGTTCTATTTAACTCCTCCCGAAGCATCGATGCGGCAGAGGCTTACCCGTGCAATGAAAATCGCCAACTCGGCAGTTTTCGACCTGGCCCTTAGAGATGGAGAAGTCGTTGACATGGGGACGACCCTTACCGCAGCGCTTATATATGGAGATAATCTATTCTGGGCTTCTGCAGGAGACAGCCGAATCTACCATTTTAAAGATGGAGACCTTTCGCAATTGACCCGGGATCATGTCTATGCAAACGAGCTAAAGGAGGATGTGATAAATGGGCGAATAACCCGGGAAGAGGCGGAAAAACATCCGGAGCGAGATTATCTAACCAGCTACCTGGGCCTGTTCGAGCTTCCTGAAATGGATCTGGAACAAGAACCCCTCCCACTGAAACCAGGAGATGCAGTCATGATTTGCAGCGACGGCCTTTATAATGCTCTTACCGTCCAGGAAATGGCAGGTATAATCCGGAACGGCTCCATACACGCAGCAGAACAACTCGTCAAGACAGCTCTTTCAAAGAATCTAAAATACCAGGATAACATAACTGTCGTGGTTTTTGCGTGTCAATCCGTGAAGTAAAAAATAGAGGGTGTAGACTTTTTTAAAAAAGGGGATGAAACTTGATGAAATACCATATTCATTGCCGGGTAACGATCTTTCTCCTTGTAATCATGGTTTTGCTCCCATTCACCGGCACGGCTTCTGCACAATCTGCACTGGATAATGTAAGAAAAAGCACCGTGAAAATCGCCTGGGGAATTTCTGAAAATCATGATGCCTGGAGAGAATTCGTTAGAAGGCCTGATGGAACATTCAATCCGATGGATTTAATGATGCATATGGGCACTGGTTTTATGGTCGGTGACGACCCGGGCGGTGAGTTTCGCTACTGTATTACCAACTGGCACGTGGTAAACCTGGACTGGCTGCGCACGGTACAGGCTGAGTTGGGCATTGCCCCTACGGATCCGCTCTATTTAGAACCGGAGGATATCACTATTTACATTTACAGGTCCAGGGACGATTTTGTGGAGGCCAGGGTCAGATATGAGTTATTCGCTTCTGATATCGCCGTCTTGGAGATAGCCCCTTTTGAACGCAGTCTGTACGGCTATGAAGCGCTAGAGTTCGGCCATAGCGGCATGGTCGGCGTTGGAGATGATATTTGTGTTGTCGGTTTTCCGGGCGCTGCGGAGGGGATCGCGGACCTGACCGCGGCTTACCTTACCGATCTCACGGTAACGAAAGGAATAATCAGCCGGATTGTTACCGTGGAAGGCGTCTTAAACTATAATATGGATGCCGTGATCAGCGGGGGCAACTCTGGGGGACCCGTGGTTAACAAGGATGGCGTGATCATTGGGGTTGCGACCAGGATGGCTGGCCAGCTTTCCTGGGACGGTGGGGCGATTATCCCCGCAAATATTAACCAGGCCGTTGCCATAGACGCGGTTACCGAACTGCTTCGCTCTCGTAACATTCCCTTTGTTGAGGCTGCCGCGGCTGTTGCCGATCCAGTGCCGGATCTGGAACCGGAACCGGAACCGGAACCGGAACCTGAGATGATCGTGTTAGCCCAGATGGACCCACCGCGGTTTTCTTCCGATGGCATCCTGAGCTGGTCCGGGATTAGCGATGCTTCCGGTTATGAAGTTACGCTTTTCCATGAAGGGCAGGCAGTATCCCGGGAAACCGTTGGGCCAGGTTCAACCCGGCTTGATTTCAAGGACTCCATGCAAGACATGGGACCCGGCACTTATTCAGCCACAGTAAAGCCTTTAGGTGGGGGCTTGTTCCAGGATGGGCCGACATCAAGCGCCTCCAATCCATTCGAACAGAAAGGCGGTATTTCTCCTTTGTTGATCGGGGGGGGGGCAGCTGCAGTCCTTCTTATTGTGGTATTAATTATTGCCTTCATGATGATGGGTAAAAAGAGACAGGTGGCCACCGCCCCTTCAGGAGCTGCTGGAACCCCTGCACCGCCCCGGCCTTCACTGTCACCAGCACAACAGGCTTCCATAACTTCTGCAGCTCCCGCTTCACCGGTTACCCGGGCCAAGCAAGAATCTCCCGGTGCTGGTGCACCAGTGACCAAAGCAAAGCAAACCCAGCCCAGAGCTGTGCTCAAAGGGGTTTCAGGCTATTTTGCCGGTAAAACCATCGAGCTGGTTGAAGGGCAGCTTGTCATCGGGCGAGATCCCCGGATGGCCCAACTAGTCTATCCCCAGGCCAACGAGGAAATCAGCCGGAAGCACTGCACAGTGCGTTTCGATGAACGCAGCCAAAAGTTTGCCATCGAGGATTCTTCCTCCAACGGCACGTTTTTATCGTCCAATGAGAAATTGGAACCGGGGAAAACCTACTTCCTGAACTCAGGTGAACGGTTCTACCTGGCTGACCCCAAGGAAGTTTTTGAAGTAAAAATGGAGTAGCCTCGATGAACTTTAAAAAGGCTTTCTTGTCCAGGCCAGGAGGTAGAAAGAACAACCAGGATTTTTGCTCCTATGTCGAAAGCAAGAGATTTGGCTGTTATCTTCTAGCAGATGGATTGGGCGCTTACCGGGGAAGCGGAACGGCCGCCAGGATTACCGGGGAAAGCCTGCTGGAAGCCTTTGCGGCTTCCCCCGGGATGTCGGTAGAAAGCATTATGCACTACCTGGAGCATGCTCGCCGGACCCTTCTAGACGTCGCAGGAAACGTACAGGGATCCCAGAACATGAAGACTACCCTGGTCCTCCTGGTTTCCGATTTTCTGCGCGCAAGGTGGGTGCACGTGGGGGATTCCAGGCTTTATTACTTTTCTTCCGGGACTCTGGCCTTTCAGACTCAAGATCACAGCGTTTCCCAGGCCATGGTTAATGCCGGGGATATTGCACCGCAGCAGATTCGTTTTCACGAGGACCGCAACCGCCTGACTCGGGCTTTTGACGGCAGCGATCTTTCCCGCGTTGCATTTCTGCAAAAACCGGTGGATCTCCAACCAGAGGATGCTTTTCTGCTCTGCAGCGATGGGTTTTGGGAGCTTGTATACGAGACTGAAATGGAAGAAGACCTGTTGCGTTCCAAGGACCCTGAAACCTGGATCGACCGCATGCAAAAAAGGCTGTTGGACCGTGCGGAGCCGGACCACGACAATTACACGGCTCTGGCTGTAATGGTTTCATAGGTAAGATCTTTTAATACGATGGACTTATTTTAGGAGATGGGAGGGGTAACATGCAATCATTAACCCGCTGTACAAAAGGTCATTACTATGATTCGGAAAAGCATACTTCCTGCCCTTTTTGTGGGGTCCAGGATCTGGACATCGACATTCAGAAAACCATGGCCAAACGCCCGGGATCCACTGACGGAGAGGTCAAAGCGACCAGGCCGCAGTCCAAGTCCCCGCCCGCTGATGACAGCAAAACGTTGGGTGTCTTCCATAAAAAGATCGGTGTGGAATCCGGCCTGGAGCCGGTGGTGGGTTGGCTGGTGGCCATAAAGGGACCGGCAAAGGGACGGGATTATCGTATTACGCCAGAGCGCAACTTTATCGGACGTTCGGAAGCCATGGATATAAGCATTCTCAATGATGAGACGATTTCCCGGGATAATCATGCCGTAATCAGTTACAATCCCAAAAACCTCTCTTTCAGGCTTTTTCCCGGAGAGAGTAAGCGGCTGGTATTTTTAAACAATGAAGAGGTAATTACCCCCGAGGTGCTCGAGCCTTATGACGCTATCGAGTTGGGTGAGACGACACTGCTTTTCGTCCCATTCTGCGGCGAACATTTCCAGTGGCGACAGGGTGAGGAAGAAGAATAAGCACGTTTTTTGGATTTAGGGAAAGCAGGGCGAAGGAAGATGAACACAGATAATTTGTGTATGGGCTGTATGGCCGAAAAAAGCAGTGCCCCCTTATGCCCGCATTGCGGGTGGGAGGAAGGCACACCGCAAGAATCCAGCCAGCAGCTACCTCCCCGAACATTATTGAACAACCGGTATTATATTGGCAGGGTTTTGGGGCAGGGTGGCTTTGGAATCACGTACCTGGGTATTGATACATACCTGGATATTAAGCTGGCGATCAAGGAGTACTTCCCCCGGGAGCTGGTATCCCGGGAAACGGGAACCCAGCAGGTTTCTATTCACTCCGGCACCTACGAAGACCAGTATAACTATGCCCTGGAGAAGTTTTTGTTGGAAGCCCGGACCCTGGCCCGGTTTGAAGGACACCCCAACATCATTTCCGTGAGGGATTTTTTTAAAACCAACGGCACAGCTTACTTGGTCATGGTTTACCTGGAAGGGACAACCCTAAAAAATTACCTGGATCACCGGGGATTAGCGCTTTCCTATCCTGATGCCCTGGCCATCATGATCCCGGTGCTGGATGCGCTGCGTGCCATTCACGCTGATGGTGTGTTACACCGCGACATCAGCCCTGATAACATTTTTATTACCCGCACGGGGCGGGTAGTGCTCATCGACTTTGGTGCAGCCCGCCAGGCCATTGGAGAGAGGGAGAAGCATCTTTCTGTGGTGCTAAAACCCGGCTACGCCCCTGAGGAGCAGTATCGCAGTCGGGGGAGCCAGGGCCCTTGGACCGATATCTATGCAGTGGCTGCAACCTTTTACCGCTCGATTACCGGGCGAATGCCTCCGGAATCCCTGGACCGACTGGAAAGCGACTCTTTGGTGCCTCCCGGGCAGCTCGGGGTGGAAATCGAGGCAGGGGAAGAATTAGTCCTCTTAAAAGCCCTGGCGGTGCGCGCAGA
>PWWY01000102.1 GCA_003561325.1 Syntrophomonadaceae bacterium
CCTGTATATCTCCTGGGAGCCCATCCCGATGTTTTACCCCAAGCCCTCTGCCAGGCCACAGACTGTTATCCCGGGCTTCGGGTCGTGGGAAGCCATCACGGGTACTTTCAAGAGAAGGAAGAGGAGCGGATCCTGGCTGATATACAAAGAATCCGTCCCGCTCTGCTGCTGGTTGCCATGGGTGCTCCACGGCAGGAAAAATGGATTTACCGTCATAAAAAAGCATTGCCACCCTGTACCGTGATGGGTGTGGGTGGCAGTTTTGACGTCTTAGCGGGAAAGAGCCGCCGGGCACCTCTTTGGATGCAAAAAGCCGGCCTGGAATGGTTTTACCGTATCTTAAAAGAACCCACCCGGCTGCTCCGGGCCCGGGTGCTGCCCGTATTCTTGATCTATGTGCTCCTCCAGGCCGTGGGCCTGAAGCGCTTTCCAGGGGAACCATACTCCCGTGGTTAAACCGCGGTCTGCTGCAGGTGCGCTGCAACCAGGTCGCCCACTTCCGAAGTGCTGTAACCCATTCGCCCGGCAGACAGGCTTTTGATCTTCCCACTACATACCGCCATAACAGCTTGCTCGATCGCCTGGGCCGCTTCTTTCTCACCCAGGTGGTCCAGCAGCATGCTTCCAGCACAAATAGAAGCCAGAGGGTTGATCACGTTTTGTCCCGTATATTTAGGAGCCGATCCGCCGATGGGTTCAAACATGGACGTTCCTGACGGGTTGATGTTACCGCCTGCAGCAATGCCCATCCCGCCCTGGATGATTGCGCCCAAATCGGTGATAATATCGCCGAACATGTTGTCCGTAACGATCACATCAAAGTACTCCGGATCTTTAACCATCCACATCACCACGGCATCCACATGGCCGTAATCTTTTTCGATGTCTGGATATTCTTCCCCGATCTCGCGAAACGCCCTTTCCCAGAGGTCAAAGGCATACGTTAATACATTGGTTTTTCCACAGAGGGTAAGTTTCTTCTTTTTACCCCTGGCCCTGCAGTAGTCAAAAGCGAAGCGCAGGCATCTTTCTACACCCATGCGGGTATTAATGGACTCTTGAACAGCTACTTCATGGGGTGTTCCTTTACGCAGAATTCCACCGCTGCCGGCATAGAGCCCTTCCGTATTTTCTCGGACCACGACAAAATCGATATCCTCCGGGGCTTTACCTTTTAACGGGCTGTCGATGCCCGGGTAGAGTTTCACGGGTCGCAGGTTTATGTATTGATCCAGGTCGAAGCGCAGCCGCAAAAGGATTCCTTGTTCCAAGATACCAGGCCTGACCTGGGGGTGCCCGATGGCGCCCAGAAAAATCGCCTGGTATTCCTTTATTTGCTCTATGGCATCCTCTGGCAGCACTTCGCCTGTCTCCAGGTATCGCTCTCCGCCATAATCAAATCTGCTAAAATCCAGGCTAAACCCGTATGATTTTGCCGCTGCTTCTAAAACCTTCATTCCCTCCCGGACCATTTCAGGACCTGTTCCATCACCGGGTATGACAGCTACACGGTATGTGCTCATTTATTCCTCCTCCTTGTAACAATCGGGACACTGGATATCCATATCCAGGGGGGCTGCCTGGGGGGATTCCAGGGGTTTTTCTTTTTTTTTCTCACCAGGCCCGGCCCGGAAAGCGTGTCCACATTGGTGACAATGCATCCGTCCCGCGGTCAGCTGGAAATTGCCTCCTTCAATGCGGATGGCCTTGCCTTCTACCAGGGAACGGGCTACCTTGCCACGGGCTGAGGAAATAATGCGGTGAAAGGTGGGTCGCGAGATACCCATGCGTTTTGCGCAGGCTTCCTGCTCCAGGCCTTCAAGATCTTTTAAGCGAATGGCTTCCAGCTCTTCAATGCCGAGGCATTCCTCTTTGAGCTGCTTCAAAGGGACGCCGGCGGGCTTGAAGTAGGTTAAATGCGGGACAAAGTCAACTCTGCGCGATTTTGGCGGCCTTGGCATGGTTCGCTTGCTCCTTTCAGCAGTCTGCAGTCATCAGCCATCTCATTATACCCCAAGGAGGATAAAAAGGCAATTACCGCGCGATGGCAAAAGATATTGCTGCGAATGGACGGATGTCTCGCAGGAGACAACAGGATTTTTTCTGCCCCGGCTTGTTTTTTGGTCATTTTGTGGTATAGTAAAAAAAAATGATCGCGGAGGGGCAATTTTTGCAGATAACCGTCCTGAAATACGGTGGAACATCGGTGGGTTCAGCAGAGCGGATTCGGGAAGTTGCCCGCAAAGTGGCTCTTCGCTACCAGGAGGGAGAGTCCTTAGCCGTTATTGTTTCAGCCATGGCCGGGGAAACCGACCGTTTAATCGGCTTATCCGGTCAAGTTTCCGGGTTCCCGGATTTAAGGGAACTTGACGTGCTCCTGGCCAGCGGTGAGCAGGTTAGTGCTGCCCTGCTGGCCCTGGCTTTAAAGGACCTGGGGGTGCCGGCCCGGTCTTTTTTGGCCTTTCAACTCCCCATCGTCACCGATGACAACCATTCCCTCGCCCTGGTGCAGCACATCGAAGTTTATGCCCTGAAACGTCATCTCCAGGAAAGAAAGGTGGCCGTTGTCGCAGGTTTCCAGGGCCTCACCGTGGGAGGAGATATTACGACCCTGGGCCGGGGTGGTTCTGACACAACGGCAGTTGCCCTTTCCGCGGCGATCCAGGCAGACAGTTGTGAAATCTTCACCGATGTGAACGGCGTGTATACCTGCGACCCGAACATTTATCCCCGGGCAAGGAAATTGGAGCAGATTTCTTACGATGAAATGATGGAACTGGCCGTGCTGGGCGCCCGGGTGCTCCATCCCCGCTGCGTAGAGTTGGCCAAAAAATACAACGTCACTATCCGGGTTCGCTCTTCTTTTAATGACGGTCCAGGAACCCAGGTGTCTGAGGAGCGTGAACAGATGGAAGGAGCATTGATCTCCGGCGTTACCTACAGCAAAGGAGAAGCCCGCATTTCGGTCTTCGGGGTTCCGGACCGGCCGGGCATCGCTTTTCGAATTTTTAACAGTCTCGCGATGGAGAGCATTAATGTAGACATGATCATTCAGAATGTGGGTCGCGGCAACCTGACCGATTTAACGTTCACCGTGCCCGTTGCGGATCTGGATCGGGCGGTAAAACGAGTTGAGCAGGTTGCCCGGGAAATAGAGGCCGAAGGCGTGCTGACCGACCGTGACATCGCGAAAGTATCCATCGTCGGTGCAGGCATGAAAAGCCATCCCGGGGTGGCCTCTCGCATGTTTGGTGCGTTGGCCCGGGAAGGGATTAACATTATCATGATCAGCACCTCGGAAATCAAAATATCCTGCATCATTGAAACCCGCTATACGGAACTGGCAGTCAGGGTTTTGCATGATGAGTTTGCCCTGGAGCGAGATGGGGAATGATTGATCACTACCTGTAGTTGCAAGCAACAGGCAATAGGGTGATAAAATGAACGAAGCACTGGAGATCCTCAGAAAAGAAATACGGGATGAGATTTACCGAAAGGCTTATCAAAAACGCCCTGTCCGGCTGAGCTCTGGGCGAGAGAGCGATTTTTACGTGGACAGCAAGCAGGTGACCCTAACGGCGGCGGGAATTTATAAGATCGCCTTCTTCATTCTCAGCACGATCCGGGAACAGGGGCTGGAGATCAAGGCCATCGGAGGGCCGGCAGTCGGGGCGGTCCCCCTGGTCGGCGCCATCAGTGCCCTCAGTTACCAGGCCCCCTTCTACTTTCCGCTGGATACCTTTTATGTCCGCCCTGACCGCAAAGCCCACGGAACAGGGAAGCGGGTGGAAGGGCCTTCACTCAAGAGCGGGCTGCCGGTCCTGGTCGTTGATGATGTTTTAACCACGGGAGGCTCCGTAATGATGGCCGCCCGGGAGGTGCTTGCCCTGGGCTGCCGTGTTGAAGGCCTTTTTGTGATTGTAGACCGCCAGGAAGGCGGCAGGGAAAATGTTGAAAAAGAGGGGTTTTCTCTCTACTCCATTGTCACCCGGGATGAATTGGAAAGACCAGAAATCTAGAGCCATAAGACCGCAAGATACGAGAAAAACCCGCGAAGCAGGCGGGTTTTTCTCGTATCTTGCGGCATGTTCAGTTCTTATTTGTGTGTGATGTCGCGTTTACATGAGGTATGCTTTTTCTTCATCCGCAATCAAGTCTTCGACCTCAAATATCTGTGCCAGTATTTCCGTTTTTTCTGCACCGGAAGCAAGCACCAGTTGTCGAAGAAGGTCTTCTCGCATATCACGAAGCCCTGAGAGGATATTCATTGCCATTGTTGTTCCCTCCCCCGTTAGTTATCTGGAATTTAGGCAGTCTTTCATCTGTTTTCTATTTCTTAAAACCTTTTAAAAATGTAGAGTAGTTTACCTTGACAATAGTTTACCACAATAAATAAAGAAAAGCCAGTACTTTTATTGTATTTTTTATATTGTAAAAATAATTTTGGAAACAATTCCTTTTAGCCCCCGGGTGGGAGGGAAACTGTAAAGCCAATTTCAAGTATCGAGAGCAAACTGGGAAACAGGAAAGGGTTTCCGGGGAAAACTTGCTCGCCAGGCAAATAAGCACCTATGTCTTTTCTGTAGAGTTGCTTTAATTTTATGATTGCTTGTGATAAGATGAAAAAAATGCGCGTGGAGGAGGCATGTTGATGAAAAAACGGAGCTTTCCCTTGCTGCTGCTGGTCCTGGCGATGTGCATTAGTCGTGCCCCGGGTGCAATAGCCGGTAATGACGCAACGATCCAGCACATGGGGGAAATTGTGGTCTACCTGGAAGGTGAAGGATTGGATTTGGTCCAGGCTCCCTTCATCAAAGAAGGGCGTGCCATGGTTCCCCTGCG
>PWWY01000141.1 GCA_003561325.1 Syntrophomonadaceae bacterium
CCATGTTGGAGCGCTACTTTTCCGGGGTGATCCCTACCCCGGGCCAGGAAACTTTACCTGTTGACGAGGAGCTAGAGCAGATGGCCCTGGAAACTCCGGGCCAGGTGGCTTCTTCCCTGGATAAACTGCAGTTCAGCAATGCCCTGGAGACCCTCTGGGCCCTGGTTCGCCGCTCCAACAAGTATATCGATGAGACCACCCCGTGGCTCCTCGGGCGCGACGAGAACCAAAAGGGCCGTCTGGGCAATGTTCTTTACAACCTCTGCGAGTCCCTGCGCTTTATTTCGGTGATGCTGCAGCCCTTTATGCCGCAAACGCCTCGCCGGATCTGGACCCAGCTGGGTATGGAAACGATTGACGAGCTGCAGAGCTGGGAAAGTCTCAGCACCTGGGGTCTTCTTCGGACGGGCCTGCCAGCCCGGCGCGCAGCGGATCTTTTTCCCCGGCTGGACGTGGAAAAGGAACTGGAATCCCTGCTCAACGAAAAGGAAAAAGCAGCGCGGGAGCAAGCTGCACCATCATCACCCGGGGAAGAGAAGGATGGGGAAAAGCCGCCGGGCACTGCAGCGCAAGCTCCCGGAGAAGAGGATACGGCAGGAGGTGTGATTACCATCGATGACTTTTCCCGGGTCGTAGTGGTCGTAGGCGAGATAATCGCTGCTGAACCGATACCGAAAGCAGATAAACTGCTCAGGCTGATCGTTGACCTGGGCAAAGAACAGCGCCAGGTAGTCGCCGGAATTGCCCGGCACTATACCCCCGAGGCCCTGCTCGGAAAAAAAACGCTTTTTGTCTCCAACTTGAAACCGGTAAAACTAAGGGGGATCCTCTCTGAAGGCATGGTGCTGGCGGCGATCTCCCCCGATGGACAGCTGGTTTTGACAACTGTGGATGGAGAAATTCCCCTGGGGAGCCGCATTTCATGAAGGGGAATACCGCCAACAAATACAACCTGGTTGACAGCCACGCACACCTGGATTTTTCCAACTTTAACGGGGATCGGGAAGAGGTGATCCAGCGCGCAAAGAGGGCCGGCGTACAGCTGATCCTCAATGTGGGGTTTGACCTGGACACTTCCAAAAAATCCATCGCCCTGGCGGAGACGTATCCGTTTGTCTTTGCCGCAGTCGGCATCCCCCCCCACGATGCCTCCCGGGCGCCCTCCCTGTACCTGGAAGAGCTGGCCCGCATGGCGGACCATCCCAGGGTTGTCGCTTTGGGAGAAATGGGCCTGGACTTTTACCGGGACCGCTCGCCTCGCAAGCTCCAGCGGGAAGTTTTCCGGCAGCAGCTGCAGCTGGCCCGGGAAAAAAACCTCCCGGTGATCATTCATGACCGGGAGGCGCACCAGGAAGTGATGCAGATCCTGCAAACCGACGGCCTGCCCGCACCAGGAGGGATCATGCACTGCTTCTCTGGAGATCTGGCCCTGGCCAAGTGGTCTTTGCGCCTGGGGCTCTATATTTCCATCGCGGGTCCAGTGACCTACCCGAAGAATGCTGCACTGGGGCAGGTGGCTGCCAATGTGCCCCTGGATAGACTGTTGATCGAAACAGATGCCCCGTTTTTAACCCCTGTTCCCCGCCGGGGCAAGCGCAATGAGCCGGCCTACGTGGCCCTCGTTGCCGAAAAAATAGCTGCCCTACGGGGAACGACCCCGGATAATATCGGTCAAGCTTGTTTGGATAATGCCCGGCGGCTTTTCCAGGTTGAAGCAGGGCCAAGAGCCTGAAGGCAAAAGGCGGGACGGCGCCTAATTAATTTACCCCGGGGGAAGGATTTTTTTCTCCTGTAGGGAATATACTTTTAACTTGCTTGTTGTAAGATGAGTCTAGCACTGGAAAGGGGAATTTTTATGCGGATCAAGACACGGGGGAAGAATATGGAGGTTTCACCGGCCCTGCAGGATTACGTGGAGAAACGGTTGGCTAAGCTGGAAAAATACTTCGATTCGGATATCGAGGCCAACGTGACCATGAGTATAGCCAGGGAATCCCACATCGTAGAGGTAACCATCTCTATTGATGGCCTGTTACTAAGAGGAGAAGAGCTGTCTCCGGACATGTATGCTTCTATAGACTCCGTTGTGGACAAGCTGGAGCGCCAGACCCACAAGTACAAGACAAAGATCAACCGTAAACTCCGGCAAAAAGGCCTGAAAGAGCTCAACGAACAGTTTGCTGCCTCTCCAGCGGAAGCGGATTTTGAACCGGGCATTGTAAAGACCAAGCGCTTTGTCATGAAGCCCATGCCGGTGGAAGAAGCCATTTTGCAGATGGATCTGCTCGGTCATAACTTTTTCGTCTTCAACAACGCGGATACAGAGGAAATTAATGTCGTTTACAAGCGCAAAGACGGGAACTACGGGCTCATAGAACCAACGGAGTAACGGCAGCAATCTCACTATTGACGTGAACAGCAGCATTAGCTCATCCTCCCAGCATTTATGGCAGAAGGAGTCTGATCAGAACGTGAAAGACACGGTTAGTGTCGTTATCTTCGAAGGGGGAGAACCGGCCAGTGAAATCGAAAGGGTCCTGGTCAGCGTGCGCCACGCCGTATTACTGGACAATATCAGCAAGATGAACCAGGTGGAAGACATCGGCAAAATCTATCTGCTGACCAACTATACCTGGCTGGCAGGAGAAGCGGCGGCCATGGGGGTCCACCTCTGGAAAAGCGAAGAACCTGCCAGGGAATTCCATTTTGGGCAGGTGCTCCGCGACCTGGTGGATCGCGAAAAACTGGATCACATTTTCTACATGGGCGGTGCCAGCATCCCTTTTGTGACCGTCCAGGAGCTGCAGGAGATTTGTTCCCTGCTTTTGGGCAGCCGCGCCATGATCTACTCCAACAATGCCCAGTCGGCGGATATTGTCGCATTCACTCCCGGGAGCCTGCTGCACCGCATTGAGCCGCCCCGCATGGATAATGTCCTCGCCATTGCGCTCCGGGATGGCACCGGAGTCGAGCACCGGCTTTTTCGCAGCACGTCGGGCTTCCTCTTTGACCTGGATGCCCCGGCAGATCTGCTGGTGCTGGCAGGAAGCCCTTTTGTCGGTCCGCGGACCTCCCAGCGGTTGCGGAACCTGCGCCTGGATCTCTCCCGCATGGAAAGAGCCAAAGCGGTTTTGCGTGGCGACTACGAAGAAGTGCTGCTCCTGGGTCGCGTCGGAGCCCCCGTCATCGCCCACATTAATCATAACTTGAAAGTTCGCCTGCGCATTTTCTCCGAAGAGCGAGGGATGAAAGCCCTGGAACGAGAAGAAAAGGGGCAGGGGGTATCCATGATGGGTTATTTTTTCGAGCAGGTGGGACCGGTTAAATTTGTTGAAACCATGGAGAAAGTAGCCCACTGTGCTTTTTTAGACACCCGGGTGCTCATGGCCCACTTGAAATTAAAGCTGTCACCCCAGCAGCGCTACCTGTGCGACCTGGGCCGCTGGGAAGAAATGGATGACACCCCGTTTAAAGAGTTTACCCGTGCCGCCGTGGAGGCGCGTATCCCCATTATCCTGGGCGGACATTCCCTGGTCCTGGGCGGTCTCTGGGCCCTGGTAGATGAAATCGGCCCCACGCACTGAGGTGCTTTTACCATGCTCCGAGAGGGGTGGTACCCGTGAAGGTTTACCGCTTGTCCGAGATGGATCTGCAGCAACGTCAAGTGTTGATGCGCCGGGCGGAAGTCGATGTATTAAGCCATGCGGCCTTGGCAGCTGAGGTTATCTCCAAGGTGAAAGAAGAGGGCGATGAAGCCCTTCTTTCTTATACCCAAAAATTTGATGGCATTTCCCTGGAGAAAAGCCGTTTGCGCGTCTCTTCAGGGGAACTGGAAAGGGCTTACCGGCAGTTAGATGAACGAACCCGCGAGGCCCTGGAATATGCGGCGGGAAATATCCGCACGTTCCACCGGGAACAGCGGCCCCGGGAGATGTGGATGAAAACCGTAGAAAAGGGGATCATGGCCGGCGAGAGAGTCACCCCTATCCCCGACGTCTGTCTTTACGTTCCCCGCGGTAAAGGCAGTTTCCCTTCGGTTATGCTCATGCTCGGGATCCCGGCTGTCATCGCCGGGGTTTCCCGGATTGTCGTCTGCACGCCTCCGGGAGAGGATGAAGAGGCGGAAATGGGCACCCTGGCGGCGTCAAAGGTGGCCGGGATCGAAGAAATTTACCGGGTCGGAGGGATGCAGGCCATGGCCGCCGTGGCCTATGGTACGGAAACCGTGCCCCGCCTGAGCAAAGTGGTGGGTCCCGGCAACGCTTATGTCAGCGCAGCCAAGCGTTTGCTCCAGGGTGTCCTGGACACGGGACTGCCCGCCGGTCCAAGTGAGAGCATCATCCTGGCGGATGAGCATGCAGATCCGGACCTGGTGGCCCTGGACTTGCTCATCGAAGCCGAACACGGCCCGGATTCATCCTCCCTGCTGGTGACCCATGCCCGGCGCCTGGTCGAAGAGGTGCTACCCCGTGTTGCCAGGCGCCTTCAGCAACTTCCCCGGCCCCGCCGCGATTTTGCCGAGACGGTTTTTGAACGGTACGGGGGGATTGTCATAACACAAAGCCTGGAAGAATCGATTGAATTCGTGAATGAATATGCCCCGGAACACATGGAAATTTTAACGGCAGAACCGTTTGCTGTCCTTCCCCGGATTGATCACGCCGGGGAGATCCTGCTGGGTCATTATACGCCGATCACCCTCTGCAACTATCTTCTGGGACCCAATGCCATCTTGCCTACCGGGTCTTTTGCCAGGGTCTTTTCCGGCGTATCCGTGCATGATTTCCTCAAGCGTTCTTCTTTCGGCTATGCTACCGAGG
>PWWY01000212.1 GCA_003561325.1 Syntrophomonadaceae bacterium
CCCCAGCAGCGGTGACTGATTCTCCACTTCTTGCGCCAGCAGGACCATCCCGGCGCAGGTGCCCCAAATGGGCCGTCCCCTTTCGGCCAGGTTGAAGATCCCCTGGTCATACCCATAGCGATGAATCAACCGGCCGATGGTGGTGCTTTCTCCGCCGGGAAGGATCAATCCGTCCAGCCCCTCCAGCATGGACGGATTGCGGACATAGTAAGGGCGGGCACCACAAGAAGCTACGGCCTGCAGGTGTTCTGTCACGGCTCCCTGAATGCCCAGCACGCCGATGTTCAAGTGGATGAACGCTTTCGCCTCAATTTTTTCTTGCTTCATCCCTGAACCCACTTTCTTTGCTGAAAACCGGCTCGAAAAGACTATCTGGGGGCTCCACGAAAGATCTTTTCGGGGGCTCCAAGAAAGACCTTTTCCCCTGCACAACAGCTTGGGCTGTTAAACTCCCCGCACCTGCATGTGATCTCTCTCAGACAGCTGGCTGATATCCAAGCCCGGCATGGCTTCACCTAAGCCCCGGGAAACCAGGGCCAGCACTTCCGGGTTGTCATAGTTGAGCGTGGCTTCCACGATGGCCTGGGCCCTCTTTTGGGGATCCGCAGATTTGAAGATGCCAGAACCAACGAACACACCATCGGCACCCAGCAGCATCATCAGGGCAGCGTCGGCTGGTGTGGCGATTCCTCCGGCGGCAAAGTTTACCACGGGTAACCGTCCCTGCTTTTTTACTTCCACGAGAAGTCCGTGAGGAGCACCCATTTCTTTGGCCAGGGACATCATCTCTTCCTCTGGTGTATACTGAACCCGGCGAAGCTGTCCTGTGATCGTGCGCATGTGGCGGACGGCTTCCACCACGTTGCCTGTACCCGGCTCGCCCTTGGTGCGGATCATGGCTGCGCCTTCCCCGATACGTCGCAGAGCTTCTCCCAGGTCCCGTGCTCCACAGACGAACGGTACCGTAAAGCCGTGTTTGTCGATGTGATATTCTTCATCGGCGGGCGTCAATACTTCGCTTTCATCAATATAATCTACCCCCAGGACCTGGAGGATTTGGGCTTCGGCAAAATGCCCGATGCGGCACTTGGCCATGACGGGAATGGTCACCGCATCCATGATGGCCGCAATGATCTCCGGAGCGGCCATGCGGGCGACGCCGCCTGCTGCCCGGATATCGGCCGGCCCCCGTTCCAGGGCCATCACAGCCACTGCCCCGGCCGATTCTGCGATGCGGGCCTGTTCCGGATCCGTCACATCCATGATCACGCCGCCTTTTTGCATTTCGGCCATTCCTTTTTTCACGCGAAAGGTTCCTGTTTCAACCACTTGCAAACCAGCCTCCTGTCTTCCCGATCCACCTGCTGCAGGTATTGATCACTCGCTCTTATTTTACTACAGATCCATCCCTTTAACAAGCCTCCCCTTCGCCGCCAGGCCGATACGAAGTCAGGAGCGTCTTTTTCCGCCTGTGACGCTGCAGGGCAATCTGGATGATCCGGTCGATGAGTTCAGGATAGGGCACTCCCGATGCTTCAAAGAGTTTGGGATACATGCTGATGCTGGTAAAGCCGGGCATGGTATTTACTTCGTTCACATAAAGCTCTCCTGATTCATCGTTTAAAAAGAAGTCGATGCGAGCAAGCCCGCTGCAATTTACCGCCTGAAAAGACCGAACGGCATATTCCTTCACCTTCTCATCCATCTCGGGATCCATGGGTGCAGGAATAATCAGCTCGGAGCGGTCATCGATATATTTGGCCCAGTAGTCGTAAAACTCGTTGCAGGGGATAATTTCTCCGGGAACCGAAGCCAGGGGGGCTTCGTCGCCCAGCACGCTGCATTCAATTTCCCTTCCCTTGATGAAAGCCTCCACCACCACCTTGCTGTCGTAACGCAGGGCATCCTCCACCCCTTGCACCAAAGAATCGGGATGCTGGGCTTTACTGACGCCCACGCTGGAACCCAGGTTTGCCGGCTTGACAAAGCACGGATAGCCCAGTTCCTCCTGTACTTGCTCCAGCAACGACTTCTGGGCTTCAGCCCATTGGGTGGCGCTGAAATAAATAAAATCTCCCACGGGGAGCCCGGCATGCTTAAAAAGCACTTTCATGACAACCTTATCCATTCCCGCGGCGGAACCCAGCACGCCACTGCCCGCATAGGGCAACCCGGCCAGTTCCAGCAACCCCTGGACTGTCCCATCTTCACCGTAAGGCCCGTGCAAAACAGGAAAAACCACGTCCAGCCGCAAGGCATCCCGGATACGGTCAGGCGAACCTGGATCCAGCAAGAGCAGCCGGGGGTTTTGCGGATCAGCGCTCAGCACTGCCGGGTAGCAATCGCCCGAAATGACATTGTTCTGCAGGGCGGCCAGGGGGTCTCCGCCAGCTAACCAACTACCCTGTTCTGTGATCCCGATGGGAACGATCTCGTACCTGTTCTTGTCCATGGCCTCCATAACAGAGGCCGCCGAACGCAGGGAAACGGCGTGTTCCCCTGATCGCCCCCCGAATAATACACCCACGGTCAGTTTCTCCGGCAAAATTACCAACTCCTTTAGCTTCGTTTTTACCGGCTGAAAAATTCCTTAAAAACGCGCACAACAGACAAGAACTATTCGCTTTCTTTCTTCGCTTTCGCCGCAGCGATCACCTTTTCTGCTTCCTGGAAAGGCACTTCTTCGTAATGGGAATGGCGCATGGTAAACATCCCCCGCCCCTGGGTCATCGAGCGCAGGTCAATGGTGTAGTTGAACATCTCCGCTAAGGGAACCTGGGCTTTGATCGTTTGCAATCCCTCTCCTGGCACCATGCCCTGGATGCGCCCGCGACGGCTGTTCAAGTCACCCATGATGTCACCCATATAATTTTCCGGCACGGTAACTTCGACGTCCATAATCGGCTCCAGCAAAACGGGCTCGGAAGCTTCCATCGCCCCCCTGAAAGCCATGGCGGCAGCAATTTTAAAGGCCATCTCGGAGGAATCAACCGTGTGGTAGGATCCGTCGTAGAGGGTAGCTTTTACATCCACAACACGATAGCCTGCCACGGGACCCTCTTCCATGGCCTCGACAACCCCTTTTTCCACGGCAGGGATATACTGGCGAGGAACCACGCCACCCACGATCTTATCTACGAAAAGAAAACCTTCCCCGCGAGGCATGGGTTCCAAGGACATGTATACGTGGCCGTACTGGCCTCGACCCCCGCTCTGCTTCTTGTATTTACCTTCCTTGCTCTGGGATCCTTTGATCGTCTCCCGGTGGGGCACTTTGGGCGTGGTGAGTTCCACTTCTACCCCGAACTTCTTGGCCAGGCGGTCCACGATCACGTCCAGGTGCGTATCTCCCATGCCGGAAATAATTAACTCCTTGGTCTCCGTGTTGCGCTCCACTTTGAAGGTGGGATCCTCTTCGATGAAGCGGGCCAGGCCCGCACTTACCTTTTCTTCATCACCCTTGGACTTGGGCCAGACGGCAAAAGAGATCACAGTCTCAGGAAAATCGATAAAGGGGAATACAACCGGGCTGTTTTTATCACAGAGGGTATCTCCTGTGATCGTAACAGAAAGCTTGGCCACGGCCCCGATATCCCCGGCGGGAATTTCTTCGACCTGGATCTGATTTTTTCCGCGCATGAAAAAGAGGGATCCGATACGCTCCATTTTATCCCTGCTGGCATTGTAAACCTGGGAGTCGGACTTAAAGGAACCCGAGCAGACCTTGAAGAAATTTACCCGGCCCACATAAGGATCCGCCAGGGTTTTAAAGACCAGGGCAGAAAAAGGCTCGGCGGGGTCAGCCTTCCGTGAGGTTTTTCCCTCATCCTGACCCGGGATCTCGCCTTCCATGGGAGGTCGGTCTTGCGGAGAGGGCAGCGCGCTGGCCATCAGGTTCATCAAGGGCTGGATGCCCAGGTTACGGGTCGCCGCACCGCAGAGCACGGGGACAATCTGACCGCTTAAAATTCCAGTGCGCAAGGCTTTGTTGATCTCTTCATCGCTTAAAGAAAGTTCTTCCAAATATTTTTCCATGAGGTCGTCGTCCGTTTCTGCCGCGGCTTCTACCAGCTTTTCTCTCAGTTCTTCAGCCTTGTCAGCCAGGTCGGGGGGGATGTCTTCCTCTTGGAACGTAAGGCCGCCCTCATCCTGGTAAACAAGGGTTTTCATCTTCACCAGGTCGACGACACCACGGAGCTTGTCTTCTTCTCCCAGTGGAAACTGCAGGGGGAAAACCTTGAGGCCAAAAAAGCGGCGCAGCTGTTCCAGGACTGCATCAAAGTTGGCATTTTCCCGGTTTACCTTGTTGATAAACACGATACGCGGTAGTTCCAATTCTTCGGCGTACTGCCAGATCTTCTCCGTGCCCCCCTCGACCCCCGAGACGGCGCAAACAACCACCACAGCACTGTCAGCCACGCGCAAAGCTGACTTCACGTCGACGGTAAAATCGAAAAAACCAGGGGTGTCCAGCAGGTTCAGCTTTGCCCCGGCCCATTCCACGGGGGCCAGTGAAGTGCCGATGGTTACCTGGCGCTTGATTTCATCGGGATCGTAGTCTGTCGTGGTATTGCCGGCGTCTACACTGCCCAGCCGATTAATCGCGCCGGAAGTGTAAAGCATGGCCTCGGTCAAGGAAGTCTTGCCCGCTCCTCCGTGCGAGATCAAAGCAACGTTGCGAATTTGTTCCGTATTGTATTTTTTCATATTTCCCTGGCTCCCTGGCGAGCTCCCCGGGAACCAGGGCCACACCTCCTTTCCGGGTTCAATGATTGCCATCGTTGATCGCCCGAAGTCG
>PWWY01000026.1 GCA_003561325.1 Syntrophomonadaceae bacterium
AGGGCGATATCGGCCGCAGCAGCAACGGGGTAGCCAAAAATCCCGGTACTGATGGCGGGAAAAGCGATGCTTTCAATGCCGTGGTTCTTGGCCAGGAGAAGGCTTTCACGATAACAACTGGCCAGGTCTATGGCATTCTGGGGTGAGTTGCTGTAGACCGGGCCCACGGTATGGATCACGTATTCTGCAGGCAGCTGGTATCCCCGGGTGATCTTGGCCTGGCCTGTTTTGCATCCACCCAGGGTCCGGCACTCCTCCCACAGCTGTGGACCTGCGGCTTTATGGATAGCGCCGGCCACACCCCCGCCGGGAGCCAGTTGTTCATTGGCCGCATTCACAATCGCCTGGATGTCTTGCCGGGTAATATCCCCCTGGACCGCTTCAATCACCGCTGAACCGATCTTCATGCTTGTGCCAGCCATGGTTACCCTTCCGCCCTTTCTGAAGTGGTTTAGATTTCTAATGCTCCGTGCCGTGGTCGATCGATTTTAAAAAGGCGATCACTTCCCGGCAAAAAACCGGCAGGTCATCGGGTTTACGGGAGGTGATCAGGTTGCCGTCCACGATTACTTCGGCGTCCAGGTAGAGAGCCCCGGCGTTGATCAGGTCATCTTTGATGGCATAGAATGCTGTGGCCCGACGCCCGTGCATAATTCCCGCGGAAATAAAGACCCAGGGGCCGTGGCAGATGGAAGCGACCAGCTTCCCCTCTTCATCCATCTCCCGGACAAACTGAAGGATCTCCGGGTAACGTCTTAATTTATCCGGTGCATAGCCGCCGGGGACAATCATGCCCTGGAAATCCGCCGCCTTGATCGAAGTTGTATCGGCATCCACTGTAACCGGGTAACCATTTTTCCCGGTATAGGTCTTCTTTCCTCCCGTTCCGGCAATCACCACCTGGATGTTTTCTTCACGCAGTCGAAAGTACGGGTACCAAAGTTCCATTTCTTCGTACAAGTCCTCCGCCAGGATGACCACTCGCATGCCCAACCCCTCCTCGTGGAGCTTTTCCTTTGTTATCTTCTCTAAAACACCGGGTTATTCCTGCAAAGATGATCTGGTCAAACGCGCAGAAATGCGATAAAATACTTTCTACGAAACACTTTACCCCGGAAGGCGGAAGCAATCATGAAGTTCAGGAAGGCGAGGATGTCTGATGTGGAAAAAATGGCCGTGCTGATCAACGGCTACGCGGATCAAGGCCTGATGCTGCATCGGACCATTCCCTCTATGTATCAAAAGATTCGGGAGTACTCCGTGGTAGAAAAGGAAGGGACGATCTTGGGTGTGGGCGGTCTGCACGTGATGTGGAAAGACCTGGCTGAAATATGTTCCCTGGCTGTGCATCCCGATCATATCAAAAATGGCCTCGGCCTGGCGCTGGTGGATTGGTTAATCACAGAAGGCCAGGAGCTGGGTATCGAGAAAATTTTCACCCTGACATACCAACCAGGGTTTTTTGAAAGGTGCGGTTTTACCCGTATTGATAAGGAACAATTGCCCCAGAAGGTCTGGACGGAATGCATCAACTGTCCCAAGTTTCCCAACTGCGATGAAATCGCTCTCATCAGGGAGCTGCATCAAACCCGGGACTAAGACTTCGCCGGCAGTAAGTTTTTTGATGCGACATCCCACGAATGAATTGCCCGGGGTTACCTGGAATCCCGCTGCAACCTCTTTGCTTTTGTAAGTCAACTGGTTATACTGATTTCAAGGTGGTGAGGCACGTGGAAAGCAGCAGGCAGAAAAGAATTTTGGCGGTTGACATCGGCGGCGGCACCCAGGATATCCTGGTCTACGAAAGTTGGAAGAACCCTGAAAACCTGACCAAGCTGGTTCTTCCCTCTCCCACGGTAATCATCGGCCAGCGCATCAGGCAGGCCGCGGAAAAAAGGCTGCCCCTGTACCTTACCGGCACCTTGATGGGAGGGGGTAAAACCTCCCGCTCCATCAAGGAACACCTGGTGAAAGACCTCCCTGTTTACGCTGCGCCAGAGGCAGCAAAAACCATCTACGATGATCTGCACAAGGTGGAAGAGCTGGGAATCATCCTCACGGAGAACCCCCCGGCGGAACCCTATTATCATGTCGAAATGAAAGACCTCAATCTGGAAGCGCTGGAGCGAGCCTTTCATTTCTATGATATTGAACTTCCCCGGGACGTTGCCGTTGCGGTCCAGGATCACGGCGAATCCCCCCCGGGGGTGAGCAACCGCCTGTTTCGCTTCAACCACTGGGACACGTTTCTCCGGCAGGGAGGGGGGCTGGAGCAATTGGCCTACCGCACCCCGCCGGCTTACCTGACCCGCATGAAAGCGGTTCAGCAAGAAAAGCCGGGGGCCATGGTCATGGATACCTGCGCAGCCGCGATCCAGGGCGCCTTACTGGATCCCGTGGTAAAAGGAGAACTTTCCCGGGGGGTCGTTGTCGTGAACATGGGAAACCAGCATACTTTCGCTGCCCTGATCAAGGAACAGCGGGTCCTCGGGCTATTCGAGCATCACACCCACTTGATGACCGGGGAAAAACTTTTTAAAATGGTCAATAAGCTGCGCAACGGCGAACTGGACCACGAGGAAGTCTTTGCCGATGGGGGACACGGCTGCAGCATTTCCCCCGATCTGACGGGAACATTTAAGTTTGTCAGTGTGACCGGGCCGCGCCGGTGCATCGCGGCCGACTTGAACTACCACGGTGCAAATCCTTTTGGAGACATGATGATGACCGGGTGCTACGGTCTGGTCAAAGCCTTCCTGGAGCTCGACAAGTAAGCTCCACTACCACGGAACCCTTTAGACTGCGCCCAAGCAGGGCAAAAAAAGCAGCGGCAGGGCGTATATCTCGCCCTGCCGCTGCTTTCCGGGGTAATCCATAGCCTCGTTGGTTTACAGCTGCTCGATAATCGCCTGGGCCATCTCCGTCGTGGTCGCTTTCCCTCCCAGGTCATAGGTCACGCGGGTCCCCTGGGCCAGCACCTCTGCCAGGGCGCGTTCGATTTTTTTCGCCACGATCATTTCTCCCAGATGGCGAAGCATCATTACAGCGGAAAGCAGGATCGCCGTGGGGTTAACCTTGTTCTTGCCCGCGTACTTGGGGGCGCTGCCGTGCACCGGTTCAAAGATGGCAATGTCTTTGCCGATATTGGCCCCGGGGGCGACACCCAACCCGCCGACCAATCCGGCACAAAGGTCGGATATGATGTCCCCGTAAAGATTTGGCATGACCATCACGTCGTAAAGCTGGGGTTTGATCACCAGCTGCATACACATATTATCCACGATCCGGTCTTCGAACTTCACCTGGGGGTATTCCTCGGAAATCCCCTGGGCCACGCTCAAAAAAAGCCCGTCGGTGTACTTCATGATGTTCGCTTTATGTACAGCCGTGACTTTTTTGCGGTTATTTTTTACCGCATACTCAAAAGCAAAGCGTACGATTCTCTCCGAACCCTTGCGGGTGATAATCTTGATGCTTTCTGCCGCATCCTCTCCAACCATGTGCTCCACCCCGGCATAAAGATCTTCCGTATTCTCCCGCACGACGACCAGGTCAACATTGTCATATCGACTTTGGATTCCCGTATAGGATTTGGCCGGTCTCAAGTTCGCATACAGGTCCAGTTCCTTGCGCAGGGCGACATTGACACTCCGGAAACCCGTGCCGACGGGCGTGGTCAGGGGTCCCTTTAAAGCTATTTTATTACGTTTAATGGATTCCAGGACATCTTCCGGCAGCAGGTCTCTCCCCTTCTCGTAGGCCGTCAATCCTGCTTCTTTTCTCTCCCATTGAATGGGAGCGCCAGCCGCCTCCAGGACAGCAACCGTGGCATCTACTATTTCTGGACCTGTTCCATCGCCGGGAATCAAGGTGACGGTATGCATGTTTTTCTACCTCCCTGTCCGTTTATTCTGCTATACAGCAATACAGCTCCTTGTAGTGTTCATAGGTGCGAGCAACTTTCATCACAAACTGGCGGGTTTCGGGAAAGGGGATTGCCTCCACATTTTCCAGCGAACCATCCCATGTACCCGCTTTTAACCAGCCGGAAACATGGCCCTGCCCCCCGTTATAGGCGGCCAGGGCAGCGTAAACATTGCCGTCAAACAACTGCAGCAGGTTGTTAAAATACCAGGTCCCCAGGGCAATGTTCACCCGGGGTTCCAACAGTTCTTCCATCTCCTGCAGCTCCAGGTTAACTATTTCTGCCGCCCAGGAGCCCGTTGAAGGCATGATTTGCATCAAGCCCATGGCGCCCTTGGAAGAAAGGGCATGATCCTTGAAGCGGCTCTCGACCCAAATGATGGCCGCGATAAGCCGGGGATCTTGATCGTGTTTTTCGGCTTCATCTAAAATCATCTCCCGGTAATAGAAGGGATACACCAGGCGCTGCACGGCATGGGGACGGGCAGCAAAAAAGATGAAGATGAGAAATAGATAGAATGTGACTAAAAAACCCCGTCGCCTTCGCCCTTCGTTCAAACAGCAACCACCCGTTTCTGCCCCTTTTCCCGGAAGATATCTTCAAAACCTCTGCAGCGGCGGGGCTCAAACCCCTTTGATCCTTTTCTCCCGGCCAGTTCCATCCCCGGTGCGGGAACGCAGGAAAAGAGGACATTACCCGGCTAAACGGCGTCACCCGGTGATCTTTTCCTGCTGTATTGGATTTCTGACAGTTTGCGCCAGACTTCAGCCGTTTGCTGTTCAAGATCTTCTTCCGTATCGTTGTTGTGCAGCACAAAGTCCCCTGCGCTTATTTTTCGCTCCAGGGGCAG
>PWWY01000053.1 GCA_003561325.1 Syntrophomonadaceae bacterium
CGCCCAAGAGATGCTGCGCCTGGAGGAAGAATCCCTGGAAAAAGAAATTGAAGCGCTGGAATCCCAGGTGCGCCAGATGCGCACCCAGTATGAAAGTGCCAGCCGCCAGCTGGAGATGGAAAGGGTCAGTCAGGGGCGGGAGACAACCATGCTGGAAGCCCAGCTGCAGGAGGCGGAAATCGGGCTGGATGCGGCCCGCATCGCCTACGAAAAAACGCAGCTCAAGGCACCTGTTTCTGGCACCGTCTCCTCGGTGAACGCCCGCCTGGGCCAGGAAGTGAACCCCGGCATGCCCCTGGTCACCCTGGTGGATTACGATAGCCTTTACGTGAAAGCGCAAATTACAGAGCGCCAGCTGGAACTGGTCGAAGAAGGCGGTCGCGTGCGCATCCAGGTGCCCACCCTGGGGGAAGAATTTCCCGGCACCGTGCGGGAGATCGCCCTGGCGCCCCAGGAGGGGACCCGTTCCTACCCCGTGAAGGCCTACTTCGATCAGCCGGCGGACCGGGCGCGTATCGGCCAGCTGGCCAACGTGCTCATCGCCACCCGTGAAGCCCGGGATGTGTTAGTCGTCCCCCGCCGCGCCGTGCTGGAAGAAGATGACGTCTTCCGCGCCTACGTGGTGGAAGACGGCGTGGCCCGGGAGCGTCTCCTGGAGCTGGGCCTGGCCCGGGAAGACGTCGTGGAGGTCCGCGAGGGCCTGCAGGAAGGTGAGCAGCTGATCATCCGCGGTCAGCAGTTCATGGAAGAGGGCACCCCGGTGCAGGTCGTGGGAGGTGAGGTATCATGAACCTTTCCAAGCTAGCGATCAGGCGCCCCGTAGCGACCCTGATGGCCGTCTGTGTGATTATCCTGCTGGGGTTTGTCTCCTTCACGGGGCTCCCCTTGGATCTCTTCCCCGATTTCGAGTTTCCCATCGCCGCCGTGATCACCGATTACGAGGGTGCCGCCCCGGCAGAAGTGGAAAACATGGTCTCCCGGCCCTTGGAGCAATCCCTGGCCACTGTCGAGGGGGTGGAGAACATCAGCTCCATCTCCCAGGTGGGGATGTCCGTGGTGCTGCTGGAGTTCAACTGGGGCATCGACCTGGACCTGGCCCTCATTGATGCCCGGGAGAATATCGACCTGGTGAAGGGTTTTCTCCCCGATGACGCGGGCGATCCCATGGTTCTCAAGGCCGATCCCTCCATGATGCCCATCGTGCAGCTTTCCCTCTACGGTGACCGGGAAGACTGGGAACTGCGACGCCTCGCCGAAGATATCGTGGAGCCGCGGCTGGAACGGGTCCAGGGCGTGGCCTCGGTCGATGTGATCGGGGGCCGCACCCGGGAAATCCAGGTGGCCGTGGATCCCCGCATGCTGGGCAGCTACGGTCTCTCCCTGGATGAAGTCAGCCGGGCCCTGGGACAGGAGAACTTCAACATATCCGTGGGGTCCATCCAGGAAGGCGGGCGGGATTACCAGCTGCGGGCCGTGGGCGAATTCGCCTCCCTGCAGGAGATGGAAAACCTGATCGTGCGCTCCAATCCCGGGCAGACGGTGCTGCTCAAAGATGTGGCCACCGTGGAAGACGGGTTCCGGGATGCGACCCGCATCAACCGCTTCAACGGGGATTCCAGCATCGGGCTGCTGGTGAGCAAGCAGGCCGACGCCAACACCGTGCGGGTTTCCTCCAACGTGCATGACGCCATGAGCGGTATTGAAAGAGCCCTCCCCGAGGGCGTGCAGATCACCAAGGTCATGGACCAGGCCGATTTTATCAACGAATCCATCCAGTCCGTCTTCGAAGTCGGCGCTGTCGGCGCCCTGCTGGCGGGTATGGTTTTGCTGCTCTTCCTGCGCAGCTTCCGCAGCACCTTGGTGGTGGCCCTTTCCATTCCCGTTTCCGTGGTGGCCACCTTCGTGCTGATGTACTTCTACGGCCTGACCCTGAACATCGTCTCCCTGGGCGGCCTGGCCCTGGGGATCGGCATCATGGTGGATAGCTCCATCGTGGTGCTGGAGAACATCTACCGCTTCCGCCAGGAAGGCAGGAGCATGCGTAAGGCCGCCGGCGACGGGTCCACCCAGGTGGCCGGCGCCATTACCGCGGCCACCCTGACCACCGTGGTGGTTTTCCTGCCCGTGGTCTTCATTGAAGGCTTCGCCTCCCAGATCTTCATGTCCATGGCCCTCACGGTCAGCTTCTCCCTGCTGGCTGCCCTGGTGGTGGCCCTGACCGTGGTTCCCGTGCTCTCCTCCCGCCTGCTGGAGCGGGTGATGTCGGAAGACACCAGCCGGCGCAAAGGTGCCAAGGAGTTGGAAACGAGCAGCAGCCAGGATGCCGGCGAGAAAGACGACGCCCCCTCCCAAACGGCCAGGGCAAGCCTGCTCTATCGGCTCACCGAGGGGTTTCACCGTTTTTACCTCCGCCTGGAGTCCTTTTACCGGTCCTTTTTGAAGTGGTCCCTGGGCCGGCGCAAGCTGATCATGGCTATTTTCGTCTTGAGCTTTCTCGCCAGCTTTGCCCTGGTCCCCTTCATCGGCGCCGAGTTTTTACCCCAGATGGACGAGGGTTACATCAGTGTCCGGGTGGAGCTGCCCACGGGATCCGCCCTGGAAGAAACGGACTATGTGGTGGAACAGGTGCACGGCATGCTGGCGCCCATCCCCGAGGTGCAGGACGTCTATAAATCCATCGGGGGCGCGGGCGGCATGGACATGGGCTTCGGTGGGGGCGGTAATTCCCACCGGGGTAACCTGGATATTCTCTTGAGCGACCTGCGGGACCGGGACCGCTCCGCCCAGGAGATTGCCGAGGAAATCAGGAGCGGCCTGTCGCGCATTGCCGGGGCGGAATTTTCCGTGAGCACCGAGGGGATGACCGCAGGCGGCATGGGCGGCATGCCCATCGATATTGCCGTGCGCGGCGACGACCTGGCCGAACTGGAGCGTATCACGGAACAGATGGCCGTGATCGTGTCGCGGGTCCCCGGCACCCGGGAGGTCTCCACCAGCTTCGATGAAGGCCGCTCCGAGTTGAAAGCCGTGGTGGACCGGGAAAAAGCCTCCGATCACGGGCTGGCTTTCGCCCAGGTGGGCAGCGCCCTGCGCACGGCGGTCAGCGGCAGCACGGCTACCCGCTACCGCACCGGGACGGAAGAGCTGGATGTGCGCGTGATTTTGCCGGACTCCTACTCCGAGTCCCTGGCGGCCCTGGAAGAGATTACGTTAACCTCTCCCTACGGCTACCCGGTCCCCCTCAAGGAAGTCACCACGTTCCTGGAAGAAGTGGCGCCCATGTCGATTAACCGCTACAACCAGGTGCGCTCCGCCTCGGTGGAAGCCCAGGTGGTCGGCCGCAGCCAGGGTGAAGTGATGAATGATATCATGGCCCAGCTGGACGGGCTTGCTCTCCCCGAGGGCTACTTCATCGATTATGAAGGCGAATTCCAGATGATGCAGGAGTCCTTTGAAGACCTGGCCATCGCCCTGCTGCTGGCGATCATCCTGGTCTACATGATCATGGCCGCCCAGTTTGAATCCCTGCTGCATCCGTTCATCATCATGTTCGCCCTGCCCCAAACCTTTACCGGGGTAGCCCTGGCCCTTTTCCTCACGGGGCGCTCCCTCAACGTTGCCTCTTTCATCGGGGTGATCATGCTCTCCGGGATCGTGGTCAACAACGGCATCGT
The DNA here is from genome assembly GCA_003561325.1 of Syntrophomonadaceae bacterium. Lineage (GTDB taxonomy): Bacteria > Bacillota > Dethiobacteria > DTU022 > UBA8154 > SKMY01. Next base: position 3,675 of record PWWY01000053.1, read on the forward strand.
GCTGGTTGACTACATCAACAAGCTACGGGAATTGGGCCGCGGCTGCCGGGAGGCCGTCCTGGAGGCGGGCCCCGTGCGCCTGCGCCCCATCATGATGACTACCCTGACCACGGTGCTGGCCATGTTCCCCATGGCACTGGGCATCGGCAGCGGGGCCGAGCTGCGCGCCCCCATGGCCACGGTGGTCATTGGCGGGCTGCTCTTCTCCACCCTGATCACCCTCATCGTCATCCCCGTGGTCTATACCTTGATCGAGGATCTGAAAGGCTGGGTGCGGGCCCGCACCCTGGGCAGCCGCAGCCGGCGCCTTCAGGCCGATAAATAGCCCCCGATTACGGGGAGTCGATTCCCCGGGGGCGATCCCCGGGGACGGTTCCCCTGGATCACCCACCAACAGCATGATCCTCGGGGACGGTTCCTCTGGATCACCTGTTAAAGGTAGTGACGCCAGCCAGGAATTGTGGAATAGACTATTGAAGATTCTTTTAGATCAAGCCCCGCGTTCCGGGGCTTTTTTTCTGCGTAGATCAGATGATTGTTCAGCCGGGGCCGCTGTGCTATAATTGCATCATAAAGGATTCAGGCTTCTTTGGAAATGAGGTGTTGATTGTGAAAGAAATAACCCCGGGCATCGTGATTGATCCGGAGATCAAAGGTGGTAAACCCGTCATAAAAGGCACACGCGTTCCTGTTGAACTTGTTCTAGGCAAGCTTGCCAGTGGCATGCTCTATGAAGAAATCATGTTAGAATATGAATTAACTAAAAAGCAGATTCTTGAAGCTTTGCAATATGCCACGCATGTTCTTTCTGAAGATGAAATTCGGGCGGTGCCTTGATTGATATTTATCATAGATGAAGACTTGCCAAGATCAATGACCAATGCACTCAACGAAAAAGGGTTTAAGGCATATGATGTTCGGGATATAGGCTTGCGTGGTACTGGTGATAAGGAGATTTTTGCGGAAGCTTGCCGACGGAAAGCTATATTGATTACTTCTGACATTGGATTTGCCAGTTTGGTATACCTCTCTTCGATGAATCATTATGGTTTGATACTCTTAAGACTACCTA
>PWWY01000226.1 GCA_003561325.1 Syntrophomonadaceae bacterium
AGATGGTGCGCAGCGTGATCGCCATCGCCACCTCCGGGCGGTTTTCACCCATCGGCATTGCGTTTAACCAGTCTGCCCGACGGGCGATCATGAACGATCCTCTCTGGCGGCGGGGGCAGTACTACGGGCGAGAAATGCCCCGCCAGGGGTTGGAGCTGGCCCGCATTATTGCAACCATTACCTACCGCAGCAATGAATCCTTTGAGCGTCGCTTCGGTCGGGAGCTCCAAAAGGCCGAAGAAAGTAACCCCTTTGCCTTTTACGAGCAATTCGCCGTGGAAAGTTACCTGGGTTACCAGGGAGAAAAACTGACCAAGCGTTTCGATCCCAATGCCTACCTCTACCTTTCCAAGGCCATGGACCTGCACGACCTGGGGCGAGGCTATACATCTTACGAGGCCGCTTTACGCCGGATCAGCCCCGTGGTCTTTCTCATGGGTATCAGCACCGATATATTATTTTATCCGCGGGAAGTTCGCGGCCTTGCCGTGGAGATGCGGCGCTGCGGTGTAGACGCCCGTTATGATGAACTGGATTCCCCTCACGGTCACGATGCGTTTTTAATGGAATTTGCCCAGATGAAGCAATATATTGAAGGCTGCCTGCAAGAAATTGAGCGAAAAGGGAAATAATGCCCTATTTGGGGCAGGGATTTTCGGCAACCTTGTATAATATTACGAAGTAGAAAGGAGGGAGGGCCTGATTCCCCTTTAATGTTGGTGGAACAGGCGACATTTTTGCAAATCGAAAAAATGGAAGTCGGGGCATTCGCTGCCAACTGCTACCTGGTTGCTTGTAAAGAAACCAGGTATGGTGTGATCATCGATCCCGGGGCAGAAGGCAAGCAGATCATTAAACAGGTAGAAAGAATGGGTATGACCGTAAAATATATTATGAACACCCACGGTCACATCGATCATGTGGGGTCTAACATGGAAATCAAAAACGCTTTCGACGTCCCCGTACTGGTGCACGAAAAAGATGCCGCCATGTTTCGTAGTCCCCAGGCCAGCCTGGCCATTTTTACAGGGAAAGGAAAGTTAAAGCCTCCCGACCAGACTTTCCAGGAAGGCGATGAGTTCCAGGTGGGCCGGCTCACGATCCGGATCCTGGAAACGCCAGGGCACACGCCGGGCAGCGTTACCCTGGATATAAATGCCCGTCTCTTCACCGGTGACACGCTGTTTGCCGGTTCTATCGGGCGGACGGATTTACCCGGAGGTTCCTACAGGCAGATTATTGACAGCATCAAGCAAAAAATCCTGGTTTACCGGGATGACACGGTGGTCTATCCCGGGCATGGTCCCCTCACCACCGTCGAGGAAGAGCGCCAGTTCAACCCATTTTTAGCGTAAATGGACATGATGGATCGCGCATAAGGGCATGCAATCCCTGGACACACTGCTGGATGGAAGGGTTGGTCAATGATGAAAACGATACCGGAGCAATATCTCATCGGTGCGGCTGCGGCCGAGGGGCAGCATACCCTGACCGCCTTTGACGCAGCACTCATAAAAATGGGCATTGGAGACTGTAACCTGGTGCGGGTGAGCAGTATTTTACCCCCCGGCTGCCAGGAGGTCACAGAAGGTTTTCGGTTCCCCGACGGATCCCTGGTGCCAACCATCTACGGCGTAGCCAGCAGTTCTACGCCCGGGGAACGGGTAGCTGCCGCTGTCGGGATTGGGTTCTCTCAAGATAGTTTTGGTGTGATCATGGAGCATTCGGGTTTTATGACCGCGGAAGAAGCCCGGGGTAAGGTTGAAGAAATGATCCGGGAGGCTTTTGAAATCCGGGGGATGCAACTCAAGGGCATAAAAATTAAGAGTATTGATCACCGCGTTACAACTGCCGGAGCGGCTGTCGCGGCCGTTGCCCTCTGGTAAGGGAGGGGAACCCCGTGGAACTTTGGTATTCCGAGCTGCAGACCCCCAATTTGAAATTTTCCTGCAAAGTTAGAGCAACACTCTGCCGCCTCCAGACTACCTACCAGGAATTGGCGGTGTTGGATACATTTGAGTTCGGCAAAATGTTGGTGCTGGACGAGATGGTGCAGACGACCGAGCTTGATGAATTTGTCTACCACGAAATGATTGTCCACGTCCCCCTTTGCACCCATCCCTATCCGGAAGAAGTGCTGGTGATTGGAGGGGGAGACGGGGGCGCGATCCGGGAGGTTTGTAAACACCCTTCCGTGAAGCGGGCGACCCTGGTGGAAATCGATTCCCAGGTTGTGCAAGCATCCAGGCAATTTTTTCCCCGGATCAGCGCAAGTCTGGATGACCCCCGGGTAAACATTTTGCACGCTGACGGCGTGGAATACATCCGTTCCTTCTCCGACGCTTTTGACGTGGTCATCGTTGATTCCACAGAGCCCATTGGACCCGCGGAAAGCCTCTTCCAGTCTCCCTTTTACCAGTCCGTTTACCGGGCTTTAAAACAAGACGGCCTCCTGGTGGCCCAATCCGAATCCCCCTTTGTGAATGCCGATTTGATCCGCAGCGTCCAGGAACGCCTCAAGGCGATATTCCCTGCTACATATCTCTATTTGGCTTCTATTCCCACGTATCCCAGCGGATTGTGGAGTTTTTCGCTGGGGACCAAGCGTTATAACCCCCTGGATCCACAGAACACCTTTATTCCCCGGGATACCCGCTACTACTCCTCTCAAATTCACCGGGGCGCGTTTTCTTTGCCCCGCTTCGTTTCGGACTTAACGGCACCTGACTCATCGCCGGGATCATAAACCACACACAAAGGGGAGAGCATGTATGCCTGGAAAATACATATTTGTTACCGGAGGGGTTGTGTCTTCCCTCGGTAAGGGTATCACGGCGGCTTCGCTGGGACGCCTCTTAAAAAGCCGCGGAATTAAAGTCAGTATTCAAAAGCTGGATCCGTATATCAATGTCGATCCAGGCACCATGAGCCCCTACCAGCACGGAGAGGTATTTGTGACCGATGACGGTGCGGAAACCGACCTGGACCTGGGTCATTACGAGCGTTTCATTGATTCTAACCTCACCAAGAACAACAATGTAACCACGGGTAAAATATACTGGTCGGTCATCAATAAAGAGCGGCGGGGAGATTACCTGGGTGGTACGGTGCAGGTGATACCCCATATCACCAATGAAATTAAGGAATGCATCCAGCGGGCAGCGCAGGATCCCCGGGTAGATATTATGATCACGGAAATCGGGGGAACCGTCGGTGACATCGAGAGCCTGCCTTTCCTGGAAGCCATCCGGCAGATGAAGACCGATTTGGGCCGGGAAAACGTTTGTTATATCCACGTGACCCTGGTGCCGTTCTTGGAGCGCACGGGGGAATTAAAAACCAAGCCAACCCAGCACAGCGTAAAGGAGCTGCGCAGCATCGGGATTCAGCCGGATACCATTGTCTGCCGCACAGAACACCCGCTCTCCCAGGAATTCAGGGAAAAAATTGCCCTTTTTTGTGATATTAGAGCCCGGGAAGTCATTGAAAACAGGAGCATCTCCAATATTTACCAGGTCCCCTTGCTGCTCCATGAAGAAGGCCTGGATCAAATTGTTTTGGAAAAACTGGGACTTGCCGGGAGGGAGGCGGATTTGCAGGAATGGGAGGAAATGGTCAGCCGCATTAACCGGTTGGAAGAACAGATTACCGTAGCGCTGGTGGGCAAATACACAGCGCTGAAGGATGCGTATATCAGTGTGCTTGAAGCGCTGAATCACGGGGGAATCAGCAACCAGGTTGAGGTCAATATCCGCTGGATTGATGCCGAACAGTTGGAAAAAGAAGACGATCCGGCCCGGCTGCAGCAGCTCTTTGAGGGAGTCCACGGTATCCTGGTGCCGGGAGGATTTGGAGAGAGGGGCATCGAAGGAAAGATACGGGCAGTGAAGTATGCCCGGGAGAACAAGGTGCCCTTTTTAGGGTTGTGCCTGGGAATGCACTGTGCCGTGATCGAAATCGCTCGCCATGTTTGCGGCATGGAAAAGGCCCATTCTACGGAATTCTATGCCCCTACACCCGACCCGGTGATTCACCTCTTACCCGAACAAAAGGATATCTCATCCAAGGGTGGAACCATGAGGTTAGGCCTTTATCCCTGTAAAATGGATGAAACCAGCCGCTCCTTCCAGGCTTACCAGGAAACGATCGTTTACGAGCGGCACCGTCACCGTTACGAATTTAACAATATCTACTGGGAAGATTTTGAAAGGGCAGGGGTGCTTTTCGCTGGCACTTCACCGGACCACCGGTTGGTGGAAATCGTCGAAGTCGTCGATCACCCTTGGTTTGTCGCCACGCAATTCCATCCCGAATTTAAATCCCGACCCTACCGGGCCCATCCCTTGTTCCGCGCTTTCATCGCCAGGGCATGTTCCTACAAGCAGGAGCCGCAACATTTTTTACACTTGAAGCAGGAATGAAATTAGTGAAATAGAAAGAGTACATTTATGGAAGTCTCCTGGAGGAGATGTGATGAGCGGGAAAAAACTGGTTGCGACTCTTTTTGTCGCGGTGCTCTTACTGGCTGTCGGCCTGGGACTTCGAGAAATCATCAGGCCTTTCCCCGCGAGAAGAGATGCCCATGGTCATCTGGAAAATGCCGTGGGGATCATCTATGTTGATGGTGTAATTGCTGCCGGGGATGGCGGGCTTTTCTCCCCCGGCGGGGCGGATCGCCTGCAGGAAGATTTACGACGGGCACAAGATGACCATACCAGGGCCCTGGTGAT
>PWWY01000192.1 GCA_003561325.1 Syntrophomonadaceae bacterium
CCCGACACCCAAATAAGAAGCCCCTGCCGCCTGGGCCTCCAGCGCCTGCTGGACATTTTCAGCAGAAACCCCCAGGATCATTTCCGGGGGGATCAAGCGGCGGGCAACCGCTGCCGGAAGATCTTCCTGGCCCAGGTGAATTCCGTCGGCACCCACGGCCAGGGCAATGTCCAGGCGGTCATTGATGATCAGAGGGACCCGTTTCTCCCGGGTCAGCGCACGCAGCTGCAGGGAGAGGTGGTAAAGATCCCGGGAGGACATCTCTTTCTCCCGTAGCTGGATACAGGTGGCTCCACCCTGGATGGCCTTTGCCACAATATCCCGGATGGAACGACCGGCAGCAAGGCGGCTGTCGGTGATTACGTAGAGGCAGTAATTGGGTTCAGGAACTTTCAATGCGAACAAGTCCTTCCCGATAATGACTTCTAACAGCCCCTTTATTGTACTTCTATCTTGGCCAGCCTGTCAAGTTCGTCCGGGGTGAGAAAGCCCAGCGCATTGAGCAAGCGCACCTTGAAGCTGGCGGGGCCCAACTCTCCTCGGCCCTGCGGTGAAATCTGCTTCTGCGAAGAGACGTTTTCCCCGGGTACCGGCGAGGAAACCGCCCGTTCTGCGGCAACTCCCAGGGCGGCAAGGGCCGCACCGGCGGCATGCAGCAAATCTTTTTCTACCGCGGCAAAAGAGGCGACCAGGGAAGCGGCCATGCAGCCGCTGCCGACGATCCGGGGGAGCAGCGGATGGCCGTTTTGGACCCGGATCGTCTTGCTGCCGTCTGTCACCAGGTCAACGGCCCCGGTGATGGCGACAACGGCTTCGTAGTCCAGCCTGTCCAAAAGTTTCTGCGCGGCGCGCCGGGGATCCTCGCCCCCGTCCAGGGACTGCACGCCGCTGACCCGGGCGGCCTCGATGCCGGCCAGGGTCCCGATTTCTCCCTCGTTGCCCTTGATCACGGCCGGCTTGACCTCCCGCAAAATCTGCCAGGCGGCCGCCGTGCGGTAGGAAGTGGCCCCTGCTCCCACGGGATCCAGGACAACCGGGATCCCCAGTTCCCGGGCTTTCCGCCCCATGGCCACCATGGCCTCCAGCTGCTCCGGATGCAGGGTCCCGATATTCAACACCGCCGCCCGGGCGGAAGCGACCATCTCCTCCACTTCCTGGAGGGCATGGGCCATCACCGGGAGCGCCCCGATGTTCAAGGTGGCATCGGCGCAGTCCCCCATGGTCACATTGTTGGTAATGTGGTGAACCAGCGGCTTTTCCTGTCGAATCCGCCGTAATATCTCGCCCGTTTGCAGCACGCAGATCCTCTCCTGTCAGCTGTGATTGATCTATCCGTCCCCCCCAAAATGGTCCATGGGGCCCTTGCCCCTGCCCAGCTGCAGCCCGGCGCGCAAAATGGCCTGCAGGTAGGAGCGGGCGTGCTTCACCGCGGTAGGCACATTGTACCCCAGGGCCCGGTACGAAGCGATGGCCGAGGCATAGGTGCAGCCGGTTCCGTGGGTGTTCCGGGTCTGCACCCGGGGAGCCCGGTAGAAAAAGTACTGTTCCCCATCGAAGAGCACATCCGTTAATTCATCGCCGTCTTCCAGGTGTCCCCCTTTCACCAGGACAAAGCGCGGACCCTGCCGGTGGATCAGCCGGGCGGATGTTTTCATCTCCGCCAGGGTTTGAATGCTGATCCCGGAGATCACCTCTGCTTCGGGGATGTTGGGAGTCACCAGCAGGGCCAGGGGCAGCAGATCTTTCGCCAGGGCCCGGCGGGCCCCTTCTTCAAGCAGGGCATCGCCGCTTTTGGCCACCATGACAGGATCCACCACCAGCCTGGCCACGCGGTGCTGCTTTATCTTTTCCGCAACCGCCTCGACGATTTCTGCGTTGCCCAGCATGCCTGTCTTCACAGCGGCTACGGGAAAATCCTCCATCACGGCATCGATCTGGGCTTCTACCAGGCGCCTGTCCAGGACCTGGAAGGCTGTTACCCCCAGGGTGTTTTGTGCGGTCACGGCGGTTACCGCGGTCAAACCATAGACCCCCAGGGCCGCCATGGTTTTTAAATCGGCCTGGATCCCCGCGCCCGCACCGGAATCCGACCCGGCAATGGATAGAACGCACTTCATGACCTTTTCGCTGCGTGTTGCACAGCTTCCTCCCTTCTCTATCGCACTTCATGAATCTGCCCAATTTTCGCGTCCCAACCCGCTTCCAAGGTCACGGCCCGGGATACCCTGGCGAAAGACGCCGAAAAGGCCATCCGCCGGGCATCCCTTCCCGTTAGTTCTCCTCTTGCTTTGTGGCTTAGAGGTCCTTGACCATTTTTAGCGCACAGTACGGGCCGCACATGGTGCATTCTTCCTGTTTTTCCGATTGAAGCTGTTCATAAAGCTGCCTGGCCCGCCGGGGATCCAGGGCCAGCCGGATCTGGGCCTCCCAGTCCAGGTTCTTGCGGGCCAGGGACATGGCCCGGTCCCACTGGCGGGCCGCCTCCACCCCCCGGGCCAGGTCAGCGGCATGGCCCGCCAGCCGGGAGGCGATCACACCCTGGTGGACCTCCTCGATCCCGGGCAGTCCCAAATGTTCCGCCGGGGTCACGTAGCAGAGAAAATCGGCGCCGGCCGCGGCGGCCAGGGTGCCCCCGATGGCAGCGGCGATATGATCGTACCCCGGGGCCACATCGGTAACCAGGGGGCCCAGGACGTAAAAGGGAGCCCCCTGGCAGAGCGACTTGGCCAGGGTCACATTCATCTCCCCCTGGTGCAGGGGCACGTGACCCGGTCCTTCCACCATGACCTGCACCTCTGCTTCCCGGGAGCGCTGCACCAGCTCGCCCAGGACCAGCAGCTCCTGGACCTGGGCGCGGTCCGTGGCATCTTCCAGGCATCCGGGGCGCAACCCATCGCCCAGGCTCAGGGTGACATCGTACTTCCGGGCAATTTCTAACACCCGGTCGAACTGCTCGTAGAGGGGGTTTTCCTGTCCTTTTTCCAGCATCCACCCCGCCAAGATGGCGCCTCCCCGGCTGACCACACCCATGATCCGGCCCTGGTGGCGCAGGTTTTTCAAGACTTCCAGGGTGAGGCCGCAGTGCAGGGTTAGAAAATCCACCCCGGCAGCGGCGTGTTGTTCGATCTCCTGGAAAAGGTCCGCTTCCGACATCTTTAATACACCGCCCCGGTTTACCCTCGCCCGCACGGCGGCCCCGTAAATTGGCACGGTGCCCACGGGCACCGGGGCCGTTTCCAGCACCATCTCCAGCATGCCTGGCAGGTCTCCCCCCGTGCTGAGGTCCATGACGGCGTCCGCCCCGGCATCGATAGCCGCCTGCAGTTTTTCTTTTTCCTGTTCCACCCCGGGAAACGCTTCCGAGGTGCCGATATTGGCATTTACTTTCACCCGCAGGCCCTCCCCGATGCCGCACAGGGCCACGCCCTGGCGCCGCGTGTTTTTGGGGATAACCACTCTCCCCCGGGCCACTTTCTCCATGAGAACCGCCGTGTCCAGGCCTTCCTGGCGGGCAACAGCTTCCATCTCGGGCGTGCTTTCACCCTTTTTTGCCCTGGAAAGCTGGGTCGATCCTTTTGTCTCGGGCACCGTTAGCGCCCCCTTCCTTTATTTACATCTACGTTCCGGGATTAAAATCCTCCCGGCCGTAGATTAACACCTTTTTTCCAGAGCTGCAGGATCAAAATTCCCAGGACGGCTCCGGCGATGCTGCTCAGGGTAAAGGGAATGATGAAGGCATAGGCCAGTCCTTCAAATCCCAGGATCCAGCGGGCCAGGGGAAAGGCTACCAGGGCTCCGATCAATCCCGTTCCCAGGACCTCGCCGATGGCCGCGGCGTAGACCCGTTTAAAGAGTAGAAAACCCAGGCCGGCCAGCAGGGCACCGAAAATACTTCCGGGAAAGGCCAGGGGCGTTCCCGTGCCCATAAGATTGCGCAAGGTAGAAGTCAACACGGCCGCCACCATGGCCGGAATCGGCCCCAGCAGCACCCCGGCCAAAACGTTGATGGCATGCTGCACGGGATAAACCCGGGCTACCCCCACGGGAATGGAAAAAGGCGCCGCAATCGTGCCCAGGGCAACCAGCAGCCCCACGGCGGTCACCCGGCGCAGGGTAAATATCTTGGATACTGAACTTTCCATACAAAGCCCCCCTCCCGACTGGTTTCTTTTCATTTCAAAAACAGATATCCCCTTTACGGGTAAATCATTCCGGCACGTGATGAAACTAGCATGAATCTGCGATTGATCTTTTCACCTGATCATGCTAAACGAAAAGAATCATGCTAAACGAAAAGACGGGCCACCCAGGGCCCGACATGTCATGACATCATGTAGAACTGTCATTTACCTTCCCTACGCTGGCATTACCCAGTGTGGATACGATGCGAGAAAACCGGTCAGGCATCGTATACACCCATCAGGTTCAAAGGGTTTAAGGGCTTCATCGCGCCCTTCTCTCAGCCTCCACTCGGAAGCACCCCCGGATATGCATTTGTTGCACTTATTATATACCGAAATGACGGCCGTGGCAAGAGTTTTAGTTTGGCTGCAGCCGCATCCAGCATGAGGGCATGCCGCACCAGGTACTGCAGCACCGGGCAGAAATAGTTCGGCGCCGGTGGCATCGGCGGCCCCGGGCAAAAGAAATTCGCCTCCTTCTGAAA
>PWWY01000029.1 GCA_003561325.1 Syntrophomonadaceae bacterium
ATGGAAAAAAACTACATCTCTAGCGAGGTATGAAGATGACTGAAGAACTGCAGAGCTTTATTGAAAAATACGATTTATTGGGCTGCATCCAGTGCGGGAGATGTACCGGGGGATGTCCGGTGACGGTCCGCACGGACCTGAACGTCCGCCGGTTTGTTTACGATACGGTGGATGAAGACGCCCTGGAAGAACTGGCTAAGATGCCGGAAGTATGGGACTGTACCGCTTGCAATACCTGTGCCGTGAGGTGCCCCAAGGGGCTCAAGCCCGTTGAAGTCTTAATCGGTCTCCGGAACATCATGGTGGAGAGCGGCGTGGTGCAGCCGACCGTCAGGGACGCCCTGGAGAGCGTCTTCCGCGAAGGGAACCCTTGGGATAAATCCCGGGCCACGCGTAACGACTGGATGAAGGATTTAGACGTGAAGATGGCCGAACCGGGTGAGCCAGTAGAAAACCTGATATTTGTTTGCTGCACCATTGCTTATGACCCCAAGCTCCAGGTCATTGCACGGAACCTGGTGAAGCTGCTTAACAAGGCCGGGGTGGACTATGGTTTCATGGATACCAGCGAAACCTGCTGCTCCAGCGAGGTCCATAACCTGGGTGAAGAGGGCCTGTTCGAAATGATGGTGGAGGACAACACGGAACTTCTGAACGAGTATACGGCCAAGCGGCTGGTGGCCATTTCACCCCATTGCTACTCCGCGTTTAAAAACCAGTACCCCGATCTCAAGGCCGAAGTGCTGCACTACACCCACCTGGTGGGAGAAATTTTGGAAGACAAAAAACTCGAGCTGGCCAGGGAGCTCCCCGAAAAAATCGTTTTTCATGATCCCTGCTTCCTGGGCAAGCAAAATAACGTCTACGATGAACCCCGCTACATCCTGGGCCAGATTCCCGGCGCGGAACTCCTGGAGTTTGACCGCAGTCGCGAGCGCAGCCTGTGCTGTGAAGGCGGCGGCGGGAAAATGTGGGTGGAAACGGAATCCAAGAAAGAACGCCTTTCTGAAACCCGGGTGAAAGACGCGAAAGAACTGGGTGCGACGGTATTGGCCGTGGCCTGTCCTTTTTGTGTGCTGACCCTGGACGATTCCTTGAAAGCCAAGGTCTTCGAAGAGGAAATGCGGGTGGCTGAAATCCTGGAACTATTAGGGGAAGTGCTGGATTAAGCAGTCCCGGATATTTTACACCCGGATTTATAATTCCTTCCGGATAAAGGGGGTCTGCGAAACAGGAACACGCTTCTGAAGGATCAAAGATTGAACCAGATAAGAAAAGAATCATCATTTAACGTTACAGGAGGTGGGTTTATTTATGAAAACGTTTGTCTGTATCAAAAGGGTACCGGATACCTCGGAGGCGGTAGTCAAGGTAGACGCCACCGGCAAAGAGGTCGACAGCAGCAGGTTTTCTTTTGACATAAACGATGCTGACAATTACGCTGTCGAAGAAGCCATTTTGATTAAAGAAGCCAAGGAGGGGACGGTGCAAGTTTTATGCCTGGGACCCCAGGATGCCGATGTGATGATCCGCATGGCCCTGGCAAAAGGAGGAGACAGCGCCATCCGGGTGGAGGACCCGCGGATCAACACCAAGGATCCCCTGCAGGTAGCCAGGGTGCTGGCGGCGACGGTTAAGCAGGGAGGAGATTTTGACCTGGTGCTGACCGGATGTATGTCGGCGGATAACTGGAACATGGCTGTTGGTGTCGCTCTGGCGGAAGAACTGGGCGTCTCCCATGCCGCCATGGTGAACAAGTTGGAAGTATTAGATGGGAAAGTCAAGGTCAACCGCGAACTGGAGGGCGGTCTCTCGGAAGTCCTGGAGGTGGCCCTTCCCGCTGTGCTCACCATACAGACGGGGATTAATGAGCCGCGTTATGCGCCCATCCGGGGCATTCGTGCGTCGCAGAAAAAAGAACTGAAAGTGCTCAACCTGGATGACCTGGGCGTGGCGGAAGATGAAGTCAGTGAAGCGAATTCGCTGATCGAACTGATCCAGATGTATGTGCCCGAGCTGGAATCCAAGGCGGAAATTATTGAAGGAGAGCCCGAAGAGAAAGCAGAAATCATGGCTCAAAAGCTGGTAAAAGGGGGGCTACTGTAAAATGGGAGACCTGTTTGTATTAGCTGAACACCGTCAGGGTGCACTGCGCGAAATCACTTTCGAGATGCTTTCCAAGGCCCCGGAAGTGGCCAAGGCACTGGGAGGAGAGGTCGTTGCTGTTTTGCTGGGCAGCGGGGTTGATGCTTTTGCAGAAAAACTGGCTGCGTACAGTGACAAAGTGCTATACGTTGATGACCCGCTCTTTGCGGATTACAACTCTGACAAGTATCAAAAGGTGCTGGCGGAACTGCTCAAAGCTCACAAGCCGCATGTTTTCATGGTGGGTCATACGACCCAGGGGGTGGATATGGCCCCGGCCTTGGCCGTGGAGCTGAAGCTGCCCATGGTCACCGATGTGATGGATATCAATATCACAGATGGGAAGCTCTCACCGGTTCGCCAGTACTACTCGGGTAAGGTCAACGCCGATTTTGGTTTCAAGGGAGATCCCCCGTACCTGCTGACGATCCGGGAAGCCAGTTTCGAGATCGTGGATGGCAGCAAGCAGGGCACCATTGAAAAAGTGGAATCCCCCCTGAAGGAAGATCTCGATTACCGCCGGTTTATTGAATACATCGAGGCCGAAGTGGGCGATGTGGATATCACCCAGTCGGAAATCCTCGTTGCGGTCGGCCGGGGAATCCGGGAAGATAAGAACATGCCCCTGATCGAAGATTTGGCCAAGGCCATCGGAGCAGATATCTGCGGTTCTCGCGCTGCCACAGACGCCGGCTGGCTGCCCCATGACCGCCAGGGGGGCACCTCGGGCAAAGTTGTCAAGCCCAAGCTGTATATCGCCATCGGCATATCCGGTGCGTTCCAGCACCTGGCCGGCATGAAAGGGGCCAAGACCATCGTGGCCATCAACAAAGACCCCGATGCCCCGATTTTCACCGAGGCGGATTACGCCATTATCGATGACCTGTTCAAGGTGGTCCCCAAGCTGACGGAAAAGATCATCGAACTTAAAGGGTAACCCGTACTCTATTAGATAGAGGGAGGAACTAATGAACGTTACTCTGGTGTTGGAGGATGAAAGAGAGCCATGAACAATAAACCAAGAATTGGTGTATATGTCTGTCACTGCGGGATCAACATCGCGAAAACAGTGGAAATCGATCCCGTCACAGAGTACGCTTCTCAATTGCCAAACGTCAAGGTCGCCCGTAACTACTCCTACATGTGCTCCGATCCCGGGCAGCTCCTGATCCGGGAGGATATCGAAAAAGAGGGCTTGAATCGCATTGTTGTGGCCTCCTGCTCTCCCCGTATGCACGAATTGACCTTCCGCAAAACCCTGGCGGAAGCGGGCTTGAACCCTTATTTCCTGGAGATGGCCAATATTCGGGAGCAGTGTTCCTGGGTGCACGAGAATATTGAAGAAGCTACTGCCAAGGCCAGGAAGCTGGTGGCGGCTTCGGTGGCGAAAGCGCGGCTGCTGGAGCCCCTGGAGGAGAAAGAAGTCGATGTGGAGCCGGCAACCCTGATCATCGGCGGCGGGATCGCCGGGATCCAGGCGGCCCTGGATATCGCCAATGCCGGCTTCAAGGTCTACCTGGTGGAGAAAACTCCTTCTGTCGGGGGAACCATGGCCCAGCTGGATAAGACCTTCCCCACCCTGGACTGTTCGGCCTGTATTTTAACGCCCAAGATGGTTGATGTGGCCAGCCATCCCAATATTGAGCTGATGACCTATTCTCAGGTCGAGGAAATAACGGGTTACGTGGGCAACTTCGAGGTGAAGGTGCGCAAGAAAGCGCGCTTTATTGATATGGAAAAGTGCACCGGGTGTGGAATTTGCGCCGAAGAATGCCGGCTGAAAAACCGGATCCCCAGTGAATTTGACGTGGGGGTGGGAAAACGCTCGGCCGTTTACCTGCCTTTCCCCCAGGCCGTGCCGGCCAAGTACACCGTAGACCCGGAACGCTGCCTCTTCTTAACCCGGGGGAAATGCGGTGAGTCGCCCAAGTGTGCTGATGCCTGCCCGTCCCAGGCTTTTGATTTCGAGCAGGCCGACGAAATGGTGGAATTTAAGGTGGGGGCGGTCATCGTGGCTACCGGGTTTGATGTCTTCGACGCTTCCAGGAAACCCGAGTACGGTTATGACAGCTATGATAACGTTCTCACGGCGCTGGAAATGGAACGCCTGGTTTCCGCCTCGGGTCCAACGGGCGGAAAAATTGTCCTCGGCCAGGGAGATGAAGCGTACACCCCCAAGGATATCGCCTTTATTAAATGTGTTGGTTCCCGGGATGCGAGCGTGGGGAACGAGTACTGTTCCAGGGTCTGCTGCATGTACACGGCGAAGCTGGCCCACCTGGTCCATGAAAAAATACCCGATGCCAACGTGCGCATTTACTACATGGATGTGCGGGCCTTTGGTAAGGGGTTTGAAGAGTTTTATGACCGGGTACGCCGGGAGGGCGTCCGTTACATTCGCGGCAACCCTTCGGAAATCTTTAAACGGGGCGATAAGCTGGTGATCAAGGTAGAGGATACCTTAACGGCGA
>PWWY01000127.1 GCA_003561325.1 Syntrophomonadaceae bacterium
GCCGATAATATAAGCGATGTCACAACGGTTAATACATTTACCGGAAATGAGTATCTGCATATCGTGGGTGGACGTGTGGCCGGAAAATCCCAGGTCCTTCTTCCGCTGCCTGACAATCTCGTGCAGCAAGGCTGCCGGGATCCGGTTCGTGCCAAACCCTCCCACGCTGAGGTAATCACCATCTTGAACGAGATTGGAAATCGCATCTTTCACCGTGGTTACTTTGCTGATCATTTTCCTGGATTTGTGCCTGAAATACTCCCTGGCTTCATCGGCATCGGGATTCGTAAAAATTCGACGAGTTCCTACCTTTTTATAGGTTACTTCCTTGTCACCTGGTACAGAGTAATCTGCTCCATATAATGACATCATCTCACCTCCTGGTTTATTCTCATCCTGTAATATAACTAAATTGTAACAAGCAAAAAACATGCCATCTCTAGAGAGCAGGATCAACCCGCGTTACTGCGGCCTTGTTCCTCCAATAACAAGAGAAGAAGAAATTTATTGATGCATTATTTCATCTTATGATGCTTAATAGCATCAGCGACCTTGCGCTTACTCCTCTTTCCCTATTATGAATCGGCAGAGCTGCTTCGCAGGAGAACCGCCATCAACGAACTGCAAATCTTGGGTTTCTGCGCGTCTCGTACAAGTTCAGGGAAAACAACGTCTTTGCCGTGCTAACAACCCTAACCCGCCTCCCGATAAGCCACACCTCCTGCTTGTTTGATCATTGCATGATAAAGGAAATGCATTACCCCGGAGCAAACGCCGTGCTGCCGGGGCAACAGTTACATCCGTTACAAATACGCATAATCGGTCCAGTGATCCAATGAAACCCCTGGCTGCAATGTGTTGGTGTTTTTAAGGATAAACACTACCTCAGCATTTCGCGTGCGATGATCAGTCTCCTGATTTCTGATGTTCCTGCCCCGATCTCCCAGAGCTTGGCATCCCGCAGGTGCCTCTGAATGGGATATTCCAGGCTGTAACCGTATCCACCGAAAATTTGCACCCCGTCCAGGCAGACCCGGGTGCAGGCCTCGGAAGCATACAAAATCGCTGCGGCCGCAATTTTATCCAGCTCGGTGCCTTTACCGCCGCTCTTTTCTTCCAGGCTGTCCACGTACCATGCCGCATAGTAGGTAAGCCACTTGGCCGTTTGATAGGAAACGTACATATCGGCCAGTTTCTGTTGGATGGCCTGGAAGCTGCCGATAGGCTTCCCAAACTGCGTGCGTTCCTTGGCATACTTGGTGCTGAGTTCCATGGCCGCCCGCATGGTTCCCAGGGCGCAGGCGGAAAGCACGATCCGTTCCGTACATAAACCGCTGGTCAATATTTTAACCCCGCCATTTTCGACGCCAACCAGGTTCTCCGTGGGAACTTTCATGTCGCTGAAGAACAGTTCTCCGGTGGGCGATCCTCTCATGCCAAATTTTTTAATCTTGTTGCACTGGTATCCCTCCACGGGAATATCCGTCACCAGGGCGCTGATTCCTTTCGGACCTTTTTCCGGGTCCGTCTTGGCATAGAAAAGGAGCACGTGACCGACAGGGGCATTGGTAATGAAGGTCTTGCTCCCGTTCACAATGTAGTGATCACCGTCTTTTACAGCTGTTGCGCGCATCGCCATGGCGTCGGAGCCGGCATCGGGTTCCGTGATCCCCAGGCATCCAATCAGCTCTCCGCTGGCCAGCCCGGGAAGGTATTTCTCTTTTAGTTCCTTGTTAGCATTGCGCTGGATATTATCGGCACAGAGAATTAAGTGGGCTCCCCAGGTCATGGAAAGGGCGGAAGAAACCCTCGCCAGGTTTTCTGCGACAATGCAAGCTTCGGTATATCCGAGCCCGGCGCCGCCGTACTCCTCGTCAATAGTGACACCGTTCAAGTCGAGCTTGCCCGTTTCCTTGAAGAAATCTTCCGGGAATTCATCTTTTTCATCGACTTCTTCCATCTTGGGCTCCAGCCAGTCGCAAGCCCACCGGTAGACCATATCCTCCAGCATCTTCTGTTCATCATTAAAAGTAAAATCCATCTCTTTTTCTCCTCTCAGCTGTTTTTTTAACCTTTCATAGGGGAGGCCAGGGTTCGGGCATTTTCTCCGGCCTCCCGAATATTGATTCTCGGTCGCTTTTCCTTTACAACTAGGCGTTCATGGACGGCCGCTCATCGTGGAGATTAAAGTCTTCCACGGCCTGGTCTCGCAAGAGAAATTTCTGGATTTTTCCGCTGGCCGTCATAGGGTATTCTTCAACAAACTTGATATACTTGGGAATCTTGTGGCGGGCGATCTTGCCCTGGCTAAATTCTTTAATTTCCTCCACGGTAGCGCTTTGACCAGGCTTCAGTTTAATATACGCCGCAACCTCTTCCCCGTACCTGGTGCTGGGCACGCCGACAACCTGCACATCTTCTACCTGGGGATGGGTGTAGAAAAACTCTTCCAGCTCCCGGGGATAAATGTTTTCGCCGCCGCGGATAATCATGTCCTTCAGCCGCCCGGTGACCTTCACGTAATCCTCTTCATCCATGGTGCCAAGATCTCCGGAACGGTAAAAACCGTCTTCGTAAAAGGCATCCCGGGTCGCTTCCTCCATCTTGTAGTAGCCCTTCATCACCATGTAACCCCGGCAGCAGATCTCTCCCACGGTGTTGCGGGGCACTTCCTTGCCGGTTTCCGGATCGCGAATCTCCAGTTCCACATGGGGCAATGGGCGGCCAACGGTAGAAACCCGGCGATCCAGGGTATCCGTCGGTCGGGTCTTGGTGACCACAGGCGAAGTTTCCGTCATGCCATACGAAATCGTCACTTCGGGCGCGAGCTTCTCCGTCACCTGCTTCATGACCTCGATGGGGCAGGGGGAGCCGGCCATGATCCCCGTGCGGGAGTGCTTCAGGTCAAATTTTTCAAAATCCGGGTGTCCCAGCATGCCGATCCACATGGTCGGCACGCCCTGACAGGCCGTGGCTTTCCCTTTCTCCATGGTCTCCAGGACCCAGGTAGGATCGTAATACTTGACGGGCAGCTGGGTGGCGCCGTGAACCGTACAGGTGGTAATGCTCATGGTCAGCCCAAAGCAGTGGAAGAAAGGGACAGGGATGCAGAGGCGCTCCGCGTCGGTGTAGTTCTGGGCATCCCCCACGTACCAGGCGTTGTTGATCACGTTGTAGTGGGTCAGCATAACCCCCTTTGGAAAACCCGTTGTCCCCGAAGTATACTGCATGTTAAAAACGTCATGGGGGTCACAGGCCTGCTGGTAACGGGCCAATTCCTCGTCGGGAACATCGCTGCCGTACTCTTCAAACTGGCTCCAGGTGAACATCCCGGGGTGTTGTTGTTCCCCGGCAAAAACAACATGTTTTAAGAAAGGCAGCTTGTCCGATTTCAGTTTGCCCGGTTCGCTTTCTTTCAGTTCAGGGATCACGTTGTAGAGATTCTCAACATAGTTATTCCCCTTGAATTCATCGATGAGCACCAGGGTCTGGGTGTCGGACTGCTTGAGCAGGTATTCCAGCTCGTGGGAGCGGTAATTGGTGTTGACGGTCACCAGGATCCCACCCATTTTTACCGTTCCGCCAAAGGTAAAGATCCATTCGGGGATATTGGTTCCCCACATGGATACCTTGTCACCTTTCTTCACGCCCAGCTTGATCAAGCTTTTGGCGATCTTGTTGCAGATATCCCTGTACTCGTTGTACGTCCAGGACTTTTCCAGCTGGCTGTAATAGCCGATGGCTTCCTTGTCTCCGTACTCCTCGGCACGCTGATCCAGTAAATCCCCGAAGGTAATTTCATAAAAATCCCCCGGTGGCTTTTGCTGCTTCCCTACTAAAAAGTTCTGCTTGGACATCAGATTTCCTCCTTGGTTTAAGATATTTGTTCAAAATATTATATTTTTTCTATTTAATAGCCGAAGACATAGATGAAACTACCAAAAAAGAGCAAAAACAAGGCCACACAGATGGAAGCTTTCTGGTACGAGAAACCCTGCATCAGCCGAATCGCCTTGACCAGGGCGCAAATAAACAGCGCCAGGAAAGAAAGGCTGGCGAGTACCAGGAGTACCCGGATTAAAGTAGAGGTTGCCGCTGTGGAGTTCAGGTAGGTCATGGCGGAAACCAGCAAGCCGTAAGGTAAAAAGGTATACCCCACGACGGAGAACAGAGCAAAAAACCGGGGTAAACCCTTTAAAATGCGACACATGGCCCAGAGCATCAGGGTAATCCCCAGCTGCGAGGCGACCATGTACATATAGCCGAACAGGATAAAAAACAGCAGGTAGAAGAAATTTAGTTCACCCAGCAAGCTCTCACCGCGAACAAAAAACATGGACAAACCATAAATAACCCCGGCGAGAAAAACCAGGGTGCTGGAAAGGATCGTCGGGTTGTTTTCCTGGATATCCACTGCTACCTTTCCTTTGATCAGGAGAACGTCAAAAAGCGCCTTGTGAACCATTTTTCTTCCTGCCTTTCCTTTTTTCAATTGCCGCCCCTTTACCGGGATGTGGGGACATCCCCTCAAATAGCTGAAGGACGTCCCCCTTCCCTTGTTTCATCAAGTCCTGTGACGAACTGCCGTGCGCTGTGCTGACAGCA
>PWWY01000139.1 GCA_003561325.1 Syntrophomonadaceae bacterium
AAAGCCCGGGGCTGACCGCTCAAACCCACCGTAAAGTGGTGCGGCAGCCGTCCCCGGGCTCTTCCTTGCTTACAAGGGTTTCTCTTCCGGGAGTTCTTCTCCCAGGGCCAGCCTGCAGAGGTCGCTGATCATGTAGTTGTGTAAACCGGCCGCGTGGGCCTTTTCATGCAGGCTCTTAAAACACATGGGGCACAAGTAGACCATGGTTTCGGCCTGGTTGTCCCGGGCGTCAGCGATATTCCTGTCTTTAAAGGGCTCGATATTTTTGCCCCGGGGGAAGAGCTTGAGATTGGGGCCGGCGGCCTCCACGCCGCAGCACAGGGCATCGATTCCATCGTATTTCCGCTTCACCCGCTCGACCCCGATCAGGGAGAAAATCTCCTGGAGGGTGTTTTCCACCTCGGCCGGGGTATGACGCGAAGCACAGGGCCTCTGGTAGGCTACTTTCATCTGCAACGGGGTGATGCGGTCCCGGTGCTCCTGCAGGTAGTCCCGCAGGTATTCAAAAAAGTGCACGACTTTAAAAGGCACGTCGATGCCGGCCCGGGGTGCGATGTCCTGCAGCAGGGCATAGCAGTCCTCGTGCACGAAAATAATCTCCTCTGCCCCGGACTGGGCCAGGTTCTCCACGGCCTTTTGCATGCGCTGGTGCATGATGGACTCGTTCCCCATGTGGGCGAAGAGGACATGGCAAAAATAGGGCAGGCCTTTTAAAATGGTCAGATCTTCAAACAGCTGGCCCTGGGGTGCCCAGGGCATGTTACCCGTCATCACGCAGAGAGACATCACTTTTCCCTTTATTTCCACCGGGCGCGGTTCACTTTTCGCTTCGAAACGCTCGGCCATCTGCTGGAGCAGCGCTCCATCGGCGAAGTTTCCACCTTCCTCCAAACGCTTTAGAATCAAATCGAAGGGACGCGCTTCTTTACTGCAGTACTCGTTGCAGGCAAAGCACGTGATGCAATCATGCAGCCAGTCCACCTCGTCGCCCTGGACGAGTTTTTGAAATTCCTTTCCCGCTTCCTCCGGGGAAAACTCCATGTAACTGCATTGTGCCAAACAATCCCCGCAAAAATCACAACGTGCTGCGTCGAACAAGTGGATCACCGCCGTTTCTAAGAATGGGTTGTTGTGTTTCAGTCAAAAGCCAGTTCTTCGATCTCCTTGGTTTTTTCCCGCCTCATCAAGTTCTCTACCGCCTGCCAGGGTTCCGTGTTTTCAAAGAGGATTCCGTACATTTCCCGGGTGATGGGCATTTCCACCTGGTGAACCCGGGAGAGGGCCGCCGCGGCCCTGGTGGTTTTGATCCCTTCCGCCACCATCTTCATGGAGGCCGTGATCTCGGCCAGGGTTTCTCCCTGCCCCAGCCGAAGTCCCACGTAGCGATTCCGGCTGTGAGTGCTAGTACACGTCACGAACAAATCGCCGACGCCGGTTAAACCGCTGAAGGTCCTGCTCTTGGCGCCCAGGGACAACCCCAGGCGGGTGATCTCCACCAGCCCCCGGGTCAGCAGCGCGGCTTTCGTGTTGTCTCCAAAATTCAGCCCTTCGCACACACCAGCACCGATGGCAATGATGTTTTTCAGCGCACCCCCCAGCTCTACTCCGACCACATCCGGGTTGGTGTAGACCCGGAAGTAGCGGGTCATGAATAAATCCTGGATGATTTCCGCGGTCTCCTGGTTCGTGGAAGCGACAACCGTCGCCGCAGGGAAAAAACGGCTGACTTCCTCGGCATGGTTGGGGCCGGAAAGCACGGCCAGTTTTCCCGGGTCCAGGGCCGGGAGGTTTTCCAGGATGACCTGGGAGAGGCGCTGGTGGGTGTCTTCCGTGAGGCCCTTGGCCGTGTTTACCACGATGGCTTCTTCTTCCAGGTCTTCCTGGACGTTTTTGACCATTTCTCCTAATGCGTGGGAAGGAACGGAGAGCACGATCACGCGCTTTCCCCTGACGACTTGCGGTAGATCCGCTGTGAACTGGATTTCCCCGGGCAGCTTAATGCCCGGCAAGTACTCCGCGTTTTCCCCTGCTTCCATCATTTTTTGGAGCAGTTCTTCCCGGCGCACCCACAGATGCACGCGAAGTCCCTTGTTCGCCAGCAAGATGGCCAGGGATGTTCCCCAGCTTCCGGCGCCAATCACTCCAATATCCATCGATTTAACCCTTTCTATGATCGAACTTGACGTTTTTTCTCCAGGCGCGATTCCGTTCCCTGCAGCAATCTCTTGATATTCGATCCATGTCTCCAGAGAATAACCACGCAAATAAGCAGCCCGTAAAGGACATAACTTCGCAATTCCGGGCTGAGCACCATCAAGACGGGAATGGCGATGCTTCCTGCGATGGAGCCCAGTGAAACATAACGAGTAAGATAAATCACTGCTGCAACGAAGGCGACAACCCCGATCGTCGGCAAGAACGCAAAACCCAGAAAGAAACCCAGGGTTGTGGCCACGCCCTTGCCCCCTCGAAATGATAAGAAGACCGGCCAGTTATGACCTGCAATCACCGCCAGGCCGCAGAGCAAAACAAAGCCCGGGTCAGCAACAAGCCGGGGAACGGTCACGGCCACGATCCAGCCCTTGAGGGCATCCAGGAGCAGCACGACCAGGGCGGCCTTCAGGCCCATTAAGCGGGCCACGTTGGTAGCCCCGGGGTTACCGCTCCCCACGGTGCGGATATCGATTCCTCTAAACCCTTTCGCGAAAAGGTATGCAAAAGAAATGGACCCCATGAGGTAAGAGCAAACCACCAGCATGATTTTCATTGCATCAGCCATCCCCTTTTCGACTCCGGGATTTTAAATGAAACTTCAGTGGTGTTCCCGCAAAATCAAAGGCTTCCCTCAACCGGTTCTCCAGGTAGCGCAGGTAGGAAAAATGAACCAATGCCGGGTCGTTGACAAAGAGCAGGAAAGTTGGAGGGGATTTGGTCGTTTGTGTCCAGTAGTAAATACGCCCCTGTTTTCCTTTCGACGACGGCATGGGATTTACGCCCTGGGCGTCTTCCAACAGGCGATTCAAGAGCGGCGTGGGAATCCTGCGGGTATAGTTTTCATAGATCCGGGGAAACAGCTTAAAAAGCTGGTGGAGCCGGCGCAGTTCATAAATGGAGGTGAAAACCACGGGGGCAAAAGAAACGAATTTCAGGGCGCCGCGCACCTGCTGGACGGCTTCCTTTCCCCCGGTCTGACGCAGCTCCGCCTCAACCAGATCCCATTTATTCAAGGCCAGGACCAGGGCTTTTCCTTGATCCAGGATATAGCCGGCAATTTTCTGGTCCTGCACCGTCACCCCTTCCTGGGCATCCAACAACAACAGGGCAATATCGGCCTGTTCAATCGCGCGCAAGGAGCGCATCACGCTGTAGTACTCCAGGTTCTCTTTAACCCGGCTTTTTCTCCTGATCCCTGCCGTATCGATGAAGCGGTAGCGGGTTCCCTCTTTCTCAATCCAGGAATCAATGGAGTCCCGGGTGGTCCCCGGTTGGGCGCTGACGATGGTTCGGGCCTCCCCCAGCAAGGCGTTCACGAAAGAAGATTTTCCTACGTTGGGCCGCCCGACCACGGCCACCTTGATCTGGTCTTCCACCACCAGGGAGGGCTCTACAGGCTGTTCCGGCAAAAAAGAGACAATTTCATCCAGGAGGTCGCCAATATTGAGGCCGTGGGCCGCGGAGATCCCCAGCGGCTCGCAAAAACCCAGCTCATAAAACTCGTGCAGCGTTTGCGTCGGCGATTCGATCTTGTTCACCGCCAGGATCACCTTTTTCCCCTGGCGGTGGAGCAGGTTGGCCACCTCCCGGTCCAGGGAGGTAGGCCCTTCCCTGCCGTCTACGAGAAAAATGATCACCTGCGCTTCATCGATGGCCAGCAGGGCTTGCTTATGAACCTCTGTCTCCATGTCTCCCGCCTGCGTAAAGGTTAATCCACCGGTATCCATCACGCCGAATTCATGTTCCAGCCAGGAAGCCCGTTCATAAATGCGGTCCCGCGTAACCCCGGAAGATTTCTCTTCAATGGCCCTGCGGCCGCCGACCAGTCGATTGAAGAGGGTTGATTTTCCTACATTGGGCCGACCGACAATGGCCACTAGCGGTGATGACATATCGGAACCTTCTTTCCCCCGGTGGAATGTGAGGCATGGTTAGCCAGGAAAACGCGCAGGTCCTGGAGCGCCTCGACCGGGATAAGGGGAACGTTCAGGTATCGGGAGAGGTGATCCAAGGCATAACCGTCCAGGGAAAGGCGGCTATTCTCTTTCAACATGGTGGAGGGGATAAAGGCATAGTCACCGAGTTCTTTGCCGGACAGGGCCTGCAGGAGATCGCTGCCTGTCAATAAACCGGCGACCGTAACCTCTTCCCCCCAAAAAGTGCTGGGCACCGCGTGGAGCTTCACCTCCAGGTTTTTCGTCTTGCGAAGTTCGGCGGTGAAAGCCCTGAGCAAGGGTTCGGCCAGGGTCCCCGTCACCAGCGAAACCCGGGTTTTCTGTGGCATTTCCGGCAAGGGACCCTGCTTCTGCCAGCTCTCCAGTTCCCGGAGAAAGAGCCTGCTCATCCCC
>PWWY01000108.1 GCA_003561325.1 Syntrophomonadaceae bacterium
AGTCCCCCTGGGGCTGGTCTTGGAAGAAGTGCTGGAAACGACAGAGCCCCGGGTGCAGCGCAAAGGGCTTACCCTCTTCCGGGAGGTGGAGGAGGAACTGCCCTACCTGGAAATCTCTGGCGAAGGATTTAAGCGGGTGCTTTTCAACTTGCTGGACAATGCCATTAAATTTACCTCTCCCGGTGGCTGGCTTAAAGTGAAAACGTTAACAACTTCCCACCAGGTCAGCATTACCGTGGAGGATACGGGCTGCGGGATCCCCCAGAATGCCCTTCCTTATATCTTCGAACGATTCTACCGGGTAGATCAAGCCCGGGCCCGCGAAATGGGGGGGTCAGGCCTGGGCCTTTCCATCTGCAAAGAGATCGTGGAGCTGTACGGGGGCAGCATCATCGTGGCCAGCCAGGAGAACAAGGGGAGCGAATTTACCATTACCTTCCCTGTCTCTCCTTCCATACAACCGGGCTATCAAGCAGAAGGCAGTTCAGAAGTTGTTATTTAAAATTAATGAAATGGTAACCTCGGCGTAATATTTTTTCCCTATGATCAAGCGTGATGGAGGTTACGACATAACCGCACGGTTGCCTAAAGGAGTGAACGGATGAAACGCCCACGCAGCAATGGTTGCCCCAGGTCCGGTTTGGCTCAACCCCGAAAGCTATACCTCCGGGGTATCACGGTTTTCCTGGCAGTGCTGCTGCTGTTCAGCGGAGCGTGTGCCCCGGGAGGGGACTATGCGCGGCAGGGGAGCCCCGTGGAGCCCCTGGTGGCAGGCCAGGATGAACCGTCTCCCGAGGGAGACCTGGTGGTGCGCGGTCGTTTTGCCGTGGTAAACCCCGAGATGAAGGTTTATGCCCTGGATATTTCCAACGATGGGCGGAGGATTCTTTTCAGTGCCGACACATCCACCGTCAGCATGATCGATGACCAGGGTCGCCTGCAGTGGGAAGTCTCCCTGGAAAGCGACCCCATCAGTGCTGCACTCTCCAGGGACGGGCGTTTTACTGCCGTGGGGACTGATGCGGGGGAGATCTTTTACCTGCGCCCGGATGGAAGAGAACAGTGGAGAACCACGCTAGATGGTGCGATCAAGGAACTGGCCCTGGCCCCGGGAGGAGAAAGCCTGGCGGTTTCCATGAAAGATGAGGATGACCGGCACGTACTTGCCTTTTTCAACGCCTGGGGCAACAAGCTCTACGAACTGGAGACCGCGGTGGTAAGGGAAATCGTTTTCTTGCCCCAGGGGAACTTCGGCTACCTGGAACAGCAGGAAGACAAAACGGTGCTGGTCGTCTACAAGGACGGACAACCCCTCTGGGAAGAAGAGGTTTCCCTGGCGGCTTTTTCCGGCAATGGTCGGTACGTGGCCACGGCTTCCAACGGGGAACTGCAGTTTAAAGATCTGGCCGGGGGATCGTCGCCGCAGACTCTTTGGAGCAAGAAGCTGGAGCTGGAGCCCAGCTGGTTACGCCTCACAGAGATGGGGGGGCACGTCATTGTCTACAGCGGCTTTTCGGGGAGCGAGAGCAACTTGTTTGTCTATGATCGCTCCGGAAGTTTAGCCTGGGAGAAGCGGATTCCCAGCGGCTCCCTGGTGCAGGCATCCCGTTTCGGGGAACGGATTGTCGCGACTTCCTGGCAGGAGTATAGTGAGGATTTCAGCAAACTGCTGGTGCTGGATATCCAAGGCAACATCCTGCAGAGCGTGGAGATGGCCAGCCGCATCGAAAAACTGGCTCTTTCCGGCGATGGCAAGGTGCTGGGACTGGCCAGCAATGATGGAGATATTTTTATTTTTGAGCTGCCGGTATTGGGCAGTTATCCCCTGGAGACCGCCGCTTACGACGAGAAAAACGGAGTCCTCTACAAACCTGTGGCCCGGGAGCGCCCCGAAGGAGAAACCTATGTTACCCTGTTCTTCTATGATCAAAATGCCATGCACCTCATTCCCGTGAACCGGCCGGTCAAGAACGCCGAGTCGGCGTTAAAAACCGCCATCTTGGAATTGGTAAAAGGCCCCCGCCGGGGAAGCAGCCTGTCTCGCACCATACCCAAGGATGCCGTGATCGAAGTGACCCGGGAGGACCTGGTTTATATCGATTTGCCCGAGGAGTTGAACAGGGTTTACGGTTCGGTCCAGGCCACGGGAATTATCAATTCCCTGGTTTATACGACCTCGCAGTTTTCTTACGTGCGGGGCATCCAGTTTTTAATCGAAGGGGAAAAGGCCCGTCATTTTGGAACCGAGGGCCTGTTTATCGATGAAGTGATTCCCTCGCAAAGGCCCGGTGCGGGCCAGGATGTGATCTATGTGCCTTACCGTTCGGCTGAACGCTATTATTTACTCCCCCGGGAATCCCTGAAGCTGGGCGAAAGAAGCAACTTCCCCCAGGACCTGGTTCATGCCATCCTCAAGGAAAGTGAACGTTTCTTACCGGTCACCCCCCGGTTAATCGATGCCAAGGTGCTTTCCGGAGAGATCATCCTGGACTGGGATGCCTCCTTCCTGGAACTCTTCCCTCCCCAGGGGGATCCAACAGAAGTTGCCCTGGCCCACCTCTTCATCGATTCCCTTCTCTTAACCTTGACCAGCCGCTTTTCGCCAGGCAAGCTGGTTTTTAAAGTCGAAGGCGAGCTGTGGAGCCCCCCGGAAGGATATCCCTCACTGGAGCAGGAACTGACTTCCCCCTACTTTATCAACCCCGAATAATCCCCGCGGTGGTTTTCCAGCCGCCTATCTAACCTCCGCTCTTTGTTCCGCGCGGTGTTCTGCCTTTCTGCTCCCTGCCACTTTCCCCGGAACAGTGGGATTTTTGCCCCCTTTCCTCCAACATCCGGCCCTTTCGGTTGTTTTTTATTGCTGCTTGCGTTACAATAATAGACAGGCTGAGCACAGCACAGCCCCGGAACAGGGTTTGCGTGCCGCTGGATATGATCGCTGAGCTGAACCGGAGGAACGTGGTCCTTTTGCTGGAATTTAAAGCGCAGATCTGTAACCTTTTGTCAGAATTAACGTCCCTGCCCGGGGATGAGGTGGAGGCCCTGTTGGAAATTCCCCCGGAACCGGAGCTGGGAGAGGATGCGTTTCCCTGTTTTGTTTTGGCCCGGCAGATGAGAAAAGCGCCGCCGGAAATCGCCCGGGAGCTGGCTGCTCGCATCGTTTCGACTACATTGCTGGAGAAAGCCCTCCCCGTGGGCCCATACTTGAACTTTCATATCCGGTGTTCCTCGCTGACCCGGAGGCTGCTCCCGGACATCCTGGAAGGCCGGGGAACAGCCCGGGCTGCGCTGGAAGGCCGGGGGAAAACCGTCGTCATTGATTATTCTGCACCCAATATTGCCAAACCTTTCGGTGTAGGACACCTGCGTTCCACGGTGATCGGCCATGCCCTCTACCGCATTTACCAGGACCTGGGCTACCAGGCGGTAGGGATCAATCACCTTGGAGACTGGGGCACCCAGTTCGGCAAGTTGATTGTCGCCTTCAAACGCTGGGGAGAGGACGAGCTGCTGCAGGAGGATCCCGTGCAGTATCTCTACCAGCTCTACGTGCGTTTTCACCAGGAGGCCGCAGAGGATGAAGCCCTGGAAGAGGAAGCCAGGCAGTGGTTCTTAAGCCTGGAAAAAGACGATCCGGAAGCCCTGGCGCTTTGGGAGCGCTTCCGCCAGCTTAGCCTGCAGGAATTCAAGCGGATCTATGCCTACCTGGACATTGAGTTCGACCATTACCAGGGCGAGAGCTTTTATAACGCCATGCTGGAGCAGACAGTGCAGCTGGCCCGGGAAAAGGGTTTGGTCAAAGAGAGCCAGGGGGCCCTGGTGGCCGACCTGGAACCCCACGGTCTGCCGCCGTGTCTGCTGCAAAAAAAAGATGGAGCAACCCTTTACATCACCCGCGACCTGGCGGCAGCCATCTACCGCCAGCAACAGTACCGTTTCGACAGGCTCCTTTACGTGGTCGGTGCGGAACAGACGCTGCACTTTCGCCAGCTGTTCAAGATGCTGGAGCTGATGGGTTTTTCCTGGGCGAAAAACTGTGTTCACGTTCCCTTTGGCCTGATTCATTTCAAGGACGGTCGCATGTCCACCCGCCAGGGCAAAGTAGTTTTCCTGGAAGACGTGATCCGACGGGCCGTGGAACTGGCACAGCGCATTATCGAGGAAAAAAATCCGGGCTTGCAGGAGAAGGAGGAAGCCGCCCGCATGGTCGGCCTGGGAGCGGTGATCTTCGGAGACCTGGTCAACGACCGGGTCAAGGATATCGAATTTGACTGGGACAAAGTCCTGGATTTTTCCGGGGAAACCGCCCCCTATATCCAGTATTCCCATGCGCGGATCTGCAGCATCTTGAGAAAGGTTTCCCGGGGGTCGGATTCGCATCAGGCCGCGGAGCTGGGGCTCCTAGCGGCTCCCGAGGAAAAACAGCTTGTCCTGACCCTGGCCCGCTTCGAAGAGCAGATCATGCGCGCGGCAGCAGATTACAGGCCCTCTTATCTGGCCCATTACCTGGTTAA
>PWWY01000124.1 GCA_003561325.1 Syntrophomonadaceae bacterium
GGGTTTCCTGCAGGGAATGCCGGGCTCTTTCCAGGGAACTGAACAACAATTTCACGAAATCATTGGATTCCTTGCCCAGGGAGTGCACCAGTTCCGCCCAGTCTTTGAGCACGGTCAGCATGGTTCCCTCCACCGGGTTCGCCACGGCACTGTACGCATAGGGAACAGCCCGGGACACGGAATCTCCGAAGTCCCGGGTGGAGAGACGTTCCCGCTCTCCAATTTCCTGGGAAAGCCCGTTGATAAACTGGGCCAGGATAATCCCCGAGTTCCCCCGGGCGCCGCTTAACGAGGCATCGGCCAGGGAGCGGACCGTCTCCCCGGCATCCCTGGAGGGGTTCACAGTATCCACCATGTAATTCAAGGTCGCCGCCATGTTGTTGCCCGTATCGCTGTCAAACACGGGGAAGACATTGATGCGGTTCAGCATTTTTTTATACCGGACTACCTCCCGGGCCCCTGCCAGGAAAGCGTAATAAATATGTCCGCCATTGATATACGTCATGGTCATCTTCAATTCACCTGCGCTTTTAAAGAATAAATTATATTAACTAGAATAACTTTTTTCGGCAAATCTTGGTTAAATCCTGCAAGTTGAAAAAATATTTTACCTGCCAATCAGTTTTAGCCTAATATTTTCTCTCGCTGCTTTGCCTTTTTCAGCCAACTGAGGTTTAAGCGCAGGCGCGCGGGCAGCAGGGAAAGTTCCCTGTTTTGTCGTAGTTTTACCCGGAGAAAGCCATATTTGATTCAAAGGAGGCTTCACCCGCATGGTTAAGCACAGGCAAAGACCCGCAGCAGGAGCTTTTTTCAGCAACTGGAAGTCCTCCAGGGCTCCTTTCTGGCGAAAAATCATCCTGGCCGCCCGAAACAATTACGTGAAGCTGCGTACGGGACAGCACTGCTGTGGAAATTTCGGTGAAGTTGGCTGCTGAAAAACCGGGGACAGTTCGGTGCGAACTGACGATTGCAGCAGTCAAGCTTCAAATGGGAAGAACTCACAAGAGAAGGGATAAGAATTCGTAAATAAGGTATATTCTTGATCTAATGGCCCCAAGCAGCCCGAGAGTGGGTTTTAGAACCCAATTTTGTTATTGCCGTCAGGAATTGAAGCTGTTAT
This sequence comes from Syntrophomonadaceae bacterium, assembly GCA_003561325.1. Taxonomy (GTDB): domain Bacteria; phylum Bacillota; class Dethiobacteria; order DTU022; family UBA8154; genus SKMY01. The sequence goes on from PWWY01000124.1 coordinate 1,121, forward strand.
ACTATACTTAAGGTCAAAGTTGGTCAAATATTAGCTTGACCAGTCATATATTTTCCCCAACTGGATTTTTTTATCCATACGGAAAATGCTGACCCATTCACATGAGTACACCATGCAAAAGTGGAATTTCAATGTCAGGAGTGAGCGCAGATGTTTTTATTTGGACGATTTACGGAAAGCGCACAGCAAATTCCATTGAACGCCCAGAAAGAAGCCATCCGGTTAAATCACGATTACATCGGGGCAGAACACATGCTGCTGGGACTGCTCAAGGACGATTCCAGCCTGGCCGCGCAGGTACTGCGTCAACAGGGAATCGGACTGGATATGGCGCGGGTAGAAGTGGAAAAACTGTTGGGCAAAAAAGAGAAGCGGGAACGCCAAGATAAAATTTCCTACGCGGAAAGCGCGAAGAATGCCATCGGGTTTGCCATCGAGGAAGGGTTCAACATGGGACATCATTATGTTGGTCCGGAACATCTTTTGCTCGGCCTCTTGAGAGATGAAGAAGGCCCCGTTGGCCAGGTTTTGAAAAATTTGGGCGCCGACCTGGAAAAGGTGCAGCAGGACCTGATTCACCAGGTCGTGGCCAGCCATGCTCATGGGCAGGATTCAGATTGTTCCAGCTGCGGGGACTGCAGCAAGAAAGCCCAGACTCCTATCCTGGATGATTTCGCCTATGATTTAACCCGGCTGGCCCGGGAAGAAAAACTGGACCCCGTTGTCGGCCGAGAAGCCGAACTGGAAAGGGTCATCCAGGTGTTAAGCCGCAGAACAAAGAATAACCCCTGCCTGGTAGGCGAAGCCGGTGTGGGAAAAACAGCCATCGTCGAAGGGCTGGCGCAGCGTATCGTGGAAAGAAAGGTTCCCGACATCCTGCAGGACAAGCAGATTTTCACCCTGGAAATCTCCTCCCTGATCGCGGGCACCAAGTACCGGGGTGAGTTTGAAGAGCGTATGCACAAGCTGCTGCAAGAGGGGTTGGAAAATCAAAACGTGATCCTCTTTATCGACGAAGTACACACTATTATCGGGGCTGGCGCCTCCCAGGGAGCCCTGGACACGGCCAACGTGTTGAAACCCGCCCTGGCCAAGGGAGACCTGCAGGTAATCGGCGCCACGACTCTGAATGAATTTCGCAAGTATATCGAGCGGGACCCGGCACTGGAAAGGCGGTTCCAGCCTGTCATGGTCGGAGAGCCCACTGCCGGGGAAAGCCTGGAAATCTTAAAAAGGCTGCGGGACTGCTACGAAGTCCACCATGATGTACGCATCACCGATGAGGCCCTGGAAGCAGCAGTCAAGTTGGGTTCCCGCTACATCCAGGACCGGTACCTCCCCGATAAAGCCATCGACTTGATGGATGAAGCGGCGTCACGGGTTCGCATTTTGCAGAAAAGAGAGCCGCAGGAACTCCAAGAAATAGAGGAATTAAAAGAAAAGATCACAGGGGTGCGGCAGGAAAAAGAAGCTGCCGTCAAGAGACAGGATTATGAAAAAGCCGCCCTGCTCCGGGATGAAGAGCAGCAGCTGGAAAAAGGCCTGGCCTCCCTGGAAAACACCCTGGAACCCATGTCAGCCGGATGCTCCCGGGTTGATCCCGGGCAGGGCGAAGATCAACCGGCGAGAGAGTGCGTGACGGAAGAGACCATCGCCCACGTGGTATCCAGCTGGACCGGTATCCCGGTGAAGAAGCTTACGGAAGAGGAATCCACGCGGCTGCTGCACCTGGAAGACACGCTGCACCAGCGGGTCATCGGGCAACAGGAGGCCGTGACCGCCGTATCGCGGGCCATTCGCCGGGGCAGGGTCGGCCTCAAAGACCCGGCAAGACCCACAGGTTCGTTCATGTTCCTGGGACCTACCGGGGTCGGCAAAACGGAGTTGGCCAGGAGCCTGGCCCAGACGCTCTTCGGCGACGAGGACGCCATGATCCGGCTGGATATGTCGGAATACATGGATAAGCACACAACTTCCCGCCTGGTCGGCGCGCCTCCCGGTTACGTCGGCTACGAAGAAGGCGGGCAGCTGGCGGAAAAAGTACGCCGCAAGCCCTACAGCGTGATTTTGCTGGATGAGATCGAAAAGGCCCATCCCGATGTTTTCAACGTGCTGCTGCAAATCCTGGAAGATGGCCGTTTAACCGACGGCAAAGGACGGACCGTTGATTTTCGCAACACCGTGATCATCATGACCTCCAACGTGGGTGCCGGGTTCATTCGAAACCAGCCCACCCTGGGCTTTAAAACGGTCGATGTAGACAGAACTTACCAGGATATGAAGGCCAGGCTTTTGGAGGAACTGCGGCGGACGTTCCGCCCGGAATTTCTCAACCGCCTGGATGATATCGTGGTTTTTAACGCCCTCACGGAAGCAGACCTGGGACAAATCGTGGAGCTGATGCTGGGCGAGCTTTCCGGGCGCTTTGCGGAGCTGGGCTACCAGCTGGAAGTATCCGAGGAAGCCAAGGCTGCCCTGGTAGAGGAAGGTTATGACCTGGAATACGGGGCACGCCCCCTGCGGCGGGTGATCCAAAGACGCCTGGAAGATACCCTCTCCGAGCAAATCTTGCAAGGTGGCTGCCAGAAAGGGGAGACCATGCAGGTCTACGTGGAAGAAGTAGATGGGAAAAAATCTTTCGGGTTCCGCAATAAGGAGCAGACCTGTGGGGAACTGTTGACCGCCGTGGAGCATTCAGAGTAACCGTGCAAAAAAGCAGAACATGACCGGGCGAACAAGCCCAGCTAAAAATGATCAAGACCCTACAGCCGGGAAAGAGCATCCCTCGCCTGGCCGAGAAAGACCAGAATAATACCGGGAAGGGCCGCATGCCCTTCCCGGATTTTATGTGCGCCCCTCTATGACCGGCACCAACCGGACACGAAGCGCCCTTAATGCCCTCTCTTGTTTCAGCTCCCCTTTGCGGGTAAAATGGGAGGAGAGACGCAGGGGTAGATCGTGCGCGCAGAAAACTGCCCGCGGGAGAAATCAATGCCCTTCTCTGCTGGCTGTTCATATGGCTCAAGCAAAAGTATCACGTAAGTCTACGGAGAAACGACCATGCAAACAACCCGTGTGCAGATCACCGCGTTGAACAGCGCCGGCGCCGGCGTCGGCCGGCTGGCCTCGGGCAAAGTAATCTTTATCCCCTTCGCCCTGCCGGGAGAAACGGTGGAGGCGGTGCTGCGCGCCGAGAAAAAGAGCTGGGCCCGGGGGGAACTGAAGGAAATCCTGACCCCCTCGCCCCGGCGCCGGGAACCGGTTTGTCCGCACTTTTATTCCTGCGGAGGTTGTGCCCTGCTGCACCTGGACGACCAGGAACAGCTGTCCTGGAAGCACACGACGGTCCGGGAAAGCCTGGCGCGCCTGGGGAACCTGCAGGA
>PWWY01000017.1 GCA_003561325.1 Syntrophomonadaceae bacterium
AGCACTGATCCTCGCAGCGGGCTGGTAGGCATTGTCGATCTCGAGCGTCTTCATGCGGGTCGGTAGCTGACGGTCTGCGGCGCCATCAACCGATCGCGCTCGTTGCCTGCATCACGCAGACCATCTCGCCGCGAGCCCTTGGCCGATGAGCACAGCACCAATATCACGCCCATCATCTAGGTCGCCGCTGTCGATTTCATGCTGATTCGGTGGCGTAGGAGCCGCTTGCCCAACACCCTGGACGTCGATGGTCGCGCCCTCTCGAACGTGGGTGACCTGATCGAGCCGTGTCTCGGCAGCAGAGGGCCGTAAGAGCGCAGGCGCGGCAAGAGGCGCCCTCGGCAGGTTCCACGTCATGTGCTGCAAGCACCAATCCTCCTCTCAACCCGTCCATGTCACCACCGGCTGCACGTGGAGACCAAGTACGACAATTGCCCGCATCAAGCCCAACGTCTAGACGAGACCCCACCACGTTGCCCTCAACCTAAGCGCCGTTGTGAGGCGTCTCCCAGCTCCGCATTGCTCAGGCTCGACAGCGTCTCTCCGTCATCGCATTGGATACAACCGATGCGGTGGCGTTGAGCCGCAGAGGCTGTTCTGCTCCCTTTGCTGGGCCTCAAGAGCCATGTGCAAGTCGGCATTTTTTTCGATAAAAAAGCCTCCTCCCGTCAGATAAACAGGATGTCGCATGGCGTGGCGCGCCGGTTTTAGAACGACGGTGTGGTCAAGTGTGGATCAGTCTTTGCTCCAGTTTGGATCGGTTTGGGATGGGGTCTGGCTGCGTGTGCTCGCGCCGTTGGCGCAAGGTCTGATGGGTTGAAGGATCGTCACGAAGACGCTCAGCACGAGGGCAAGAGCGCTGTTTTCGGGTGTTCTATAACCTCCTGATTGTATTAGTAACGGACCTAATTTTTTAGTAACGGACCTATTTTTTCGCTCCGTATGGTAGGTGGATGGGGGGTCATCGAGGTCGGGTTTGCTAGAACCGCGTCGCTCGATGAGGCGTCGAGACCGATGACTGAATCCTCCCTTATGTGGTGCTCTGGACTGGGGATGCGATCATAGGGGTCGAGCATGAAAGACTCGCTGAAGCGGTTGTCGTGATCGAGATCGAGGCCGCATCGATGCCCGACAGTCGATGGCCTCGGGGGGCGTGGTGCGCTCAGTGTTGGTGAGGTCTCCTCGTGCTGGTTGCAGAGGCCACTCTGGCGCATCGTGAGCGCGAGGCGCTGAGGGCGAACGCCTTTAAGCATAGTCAGCCAGCGAGCACTTTGCCACCCGACTTAAACCTGACGATTATCCGCCGGCTCGGAAGGCCATCGGTGAGTCGTCCGTCGCACCCCAACCGCAGCACTTTGATCTCGGTGTGATCGCGCCGGCGATTGATCTCGCCTGACATCCAGGTAGCGTTTGTCAGTGCTGAGCGCTTGGCGAAGAGGGTGCGGATCATCGCCCACAGGGTCGGCTGTTTCGACACTGAGGCCAAGCCGTCGTGCAAACGCCAGGGGCGCGCGCAAGGCGATCATGGGTTGGCGTTGGGCGTCTCGCTGCTACACAGTTAGACGCGGCAGGGACATCGGGCAACAACGCTTCCCTCGGTCTGTTTGCGCTTCCAAGGGTACGCCTACCCGCTGCGCCTGCCACTCCCTCATCAACCGCGATCTCCTAGCGAAATACGCTGTTTGGGACCAATCGACGACCGACGCCTCATCGCCTCGCTGTTGGCACATGAGCGCGAGGGGATTGCACCAGGTGCTGATCGGGGAGATGATCGATCCTGAGCAGCGGTTGGGGTGAGTCTTGGCGGGCTCAGCCTCCGCGTGCAACCGCCAGAAGACGAGGGATGTGTCGCATGACCGACTACAGCAGCACGCTCACCCACGAGAACCGACAGCGTTATCAGACAATCGACACCCTGAAAGAATGGGATCTGAACAGCTACCAGCCCTCAGCGCTCACCCATGCTCACGGCGCTCCTGCCCCTGGGAAATTTTTGATAATCGAGGGACTCTTCAACTCTCAAGCCCGCCAGACAGCGCAGCTACTGAAATGGGCCGATACCCTACGTCGGGCATCACAAGAGACCCTCTTCGATGAGGCCAACCGCCACCACCTCATCAAAGAGACCCGAGTCAACCTCAAGACCTTACGGCGCTACGACGAAGTCCAGGAGACGCTCCCGCTGCTGCGCGAGCTGCTGAAGACCTATGCGAAGCATCCGGTCGCTACCCGTTCGACCCAAGAAAACATCCTCGATTTCGTGAAAGTCGTATGCGAGGCGTTCCATGAAAAGTCCGTGAAAAAAGAGATCGATGACCATCAGCACAATCAGCGCAAGGGACTGAAGAACGACATCGAGAAAGTCAAAACTGACCTTCAACACCATCATTGTCTAACGTTTATCCACCTCCTACTCCAAAGAGACATCTACACTCGGCAAACACACCAGCCCCACCAACCTGATCAAAAAAGCTTGTTTGTGCAGTGGCGCAAGGACTTATTTGCCGCATGTCGTCAGGGTCGAGAACCCCCGTTTGTCGATCTGGTGCGCTACTACTGGCGTATCGTCGATGATCTCGAACAGGGGCCTCGGTTGTGGATCATCATGGCCTTCGCCCCGCCTGCGCCCCCTCCCTCAGCACCGAGGCATGAGACGGTCGAAGAACGGGTGCAGCAGCTCAGAGAGATTTGGCAGGAGCGGATCACTGGTGGATGGGGAGCAGCGTTGACGCACCACAGCGCGAACAATGTCCAACACCCTCGCAGCTCTCAACTCGGGCTCGTCTGTCGCGATGATGCTCAGGCCATCAAGCGACTCCAACGCTTGATGTATACCTTAGAAAACTTGAGTTACTTGGGGTACTTGCAAGATTATCCGAACTACGTCGAGACATCGAAAGGCACTCGACGGCAACGCGCGCGCGGCAATGGCAAGGGAAAAGCCGCGCAAGCCAAGGGCTGACCCCCTCGCGACAGGGCAGATCAACGAATGCCGTGCTGTGTCGGGTAAGCCAGCGAGCGCGCCGCAACACTCACCGCCTTGTGCTCGCACGTCTGAGCCACTTCTTTGGAGACCACAGATGTACGACCAACCTCCGTTCCAACAACCGTTTTATCCCCAGCCGGTCTATCAACAGAGCGTCCTTCCATGGCCCTCGGTGGACTACCCAACCGTTGCCCAAGATCACCAGTCAGAACGCTTTTCGCTGATCGTCCATGCCATCCGGCAACGCACCAAAGCCCCTCTCTCGTTGTGTATTCAAGCCGCGCTCGGCGTCGGTTCCTTTCTGCTACAGAACCTCGTTGAAATCCAAGCACTAGACGGACAGCCTACCCCCGCCATCTTGCACCTCATCAGCATCGCCGATCCGGCAGAGGGCAAATCGTCGGTCATGCGCTACTTCCTGGCGCCGATCGAGGCGTATCTGGAGGCTGCCAACGAACGCGCGAACGCGCGCAAAGAGGATTATGCGCTTGACCTAAAGGTCTGGGAGCAAACCAAGGACAGGCATATCAAATGGTTATCCAAGGTGATGCAGGAGGAAGACTTGATGGATGCCGAACAGGATTCAGACGCCTCGCTCACATCGGCGATCGTCGATCCCCAGAAACCGCATGCACGCATCGATCAACGTCACCTTGAGCCATCAGAACCGCACGACGTACAGTCCCCAGAGGTTGGAAGACTCAGAGCGATTCTAGAGGCACATGAACGGAAAAAACCGAGGCCTCCAGAGTCCTTCGGCATGGCCATTTTCGGGGATGTCACCCCCGCTGCGATCCACAAATCGATCCATGACCTTGGCATCGACAGTCTGGCGATCATCTCTGCCGAAGCGGAGGAGTTTTTTAAGAGCGGCATCAAAAACCAGTCCTCTCTCTTAAACAAAGGCTGGAGTCTCGAAAACACGAACAAGCACCTTGCCACACGAGGCGATGAGAGCAACTGCACGCCGATCACGCTGATCCTGTTCGGTCAACCGAAGATCATGGAAGACACATTTGGTGGCAACACGAACAAGCTGCGTTTATCAGGCGCGGTTTCACGAGGTCTGTTTACTTACCCACCATCAACCGTTGGGTATCGGATGGACCCCCACCCGCACCATGGGAACACGGGCTTCAACACGCCGATGCCTGATGATTCCTGGATCTTGGACGACTACCGTTCCTGGGTGACCGCTCTGCTAGAGCGCAATCACGACCGCCATCTCCATGGCACGCCAAAACAAGGCTTGCGACTCTCGCCTGAAGCACAGGCTTGCTGGGAGCAGGGTCGCAGAGAGGTCGAGGAACAATTCAAGCCCGGTGGTCGTTACGCCGAGCACAAGGATCATGGCAATCGCTTGGCCGAGCAATGGCTGCGCGTTGCAGGCGTTCTCCATGCCTACAACCATGGTCTGGACGGCGAGATTGGGTTACCAACATTGAACCTTGCGATTCACCTTGTAAACAGCTTTTCAACGGAGTTCGTGAACATTTTCAGGACGATTTCTCA
>PWWY01000154.1 GCA_003561325.1 Syntrophomonadaceae bacterium
CAATCACCAGGATAAGGATCAAGGCAGCATAAGGCCCCAGGTGCCAGAGTTCCTGGGGCGCTTCCTCTTCCCTGGGCGCATGCAGCCAGCGAAACGAATCCCCGGGTTTAAAACTGCGTGTTTTGCTGCGGCTCCCAAACAGCAGCAGCCCATCTCCTTCCTGGAGCGGTTGGCTGCCCACATCCGTGCGCCAGGGCCTCCCACTGCGCCAGAGAGCAATACCGCTTAACCCGGTTTTCTCTCGAAAATTCAATTCACGCAGCGTTTTTCCAATCACCGGCGAGCGGGGTGGGACGACCAGTTCCACCAGTTCAGCGGTGCTCAGGGGAAATGCCACCTGTTCCCGGGGGTGCCCGGCCACGAAAAACCCCTCCTGCGCGGCCAGGGCATTAATTTTCTCTTCCCGGCCCAAAACCAGCAGCACATCATCTGCCTGCAAGGGTTGTTCGATGGACTCTGCAGACAGTTCTTCCTGTGCCCTGACAATCGCGATCAGGCTTAAACCGTAACGTTCTCCCAGGCCCATCTCGCGCAAAGATTTGCCCTCAGCGGGGGTCTTCTTTTTCACCCACAGTTCCCACATGCGGTCATGCAGGTGATAGACTCTCACCAGGCTGTCTCCAGGGTCCGCACTTTTGTTTCTCATGGCATCTTCTCCCACAGGAAGCAGCCGTGAACCAAGCGCAATGTTGTAGACCACGGCGGCGCTCAAAAGAAATACCCCTAAGGGCAGTAGCTCAAAGAAAGAAAAACCTGCTCCCGTGGAAGTCCGGAGCAAACTGTCTACCACCAGGTTATGGGAAGCACCGATAATCGTCAGATTTGCCCCCAGGAGGCAGGCTGCGGCCATGGGAAGGAGCAGCCTGCTCCGGGACACATTGCTGTGCAGGGCAATACGCATCACCGTGGGGACAAAGAAAAACACCGTGGCGGTGACAATGATGAACCCGGCAAAAATACCCGGCAGCGCCGTGCTGGCAAGGAGAAGACGAAACGGGCTTTCGCCTGTGATATTCCTTAAGAAATCAGCGACCCGGTTGACGACACCGCTGCGCACCAGGACGGCGCTGATCACGAAAAGTGAGGCAACAGTGATCACCGCGGCGCTGCTGAAACCGACAAATACCTCTTCAGGGCTGACAAGGTTCGCCCCAATCAAGGCGAGAGGCACCAGGAAAGGCACAAGATCCAGCCGTACCCATCCTGTGATAAAAAGCAGGATTACCGCCAGCAGAATGAACAGCACCAGCACGATATCCAGGCTCAACCTTCGCCCTCCTTCATCATCAGGGGTCATGATCTACAGCAGTCAGGCAGAAAATGACGCGTCAGCTCATGCCATCCCCCCAAAAAAGTTAGGGCCTGGATGCTCAATCTGATGATCCATGCCCTTAAAATCTGCAGTAAACAACACCTCGGCTGCGTAAAACCACTGTGAGGATGCGCTCGAAAAATATGTTAACTCTTGAATTTCGAAGCGGCATCACGAAAAGCGGATTTTAATGACCCCCAGGAAGACTCAAAACCCTCTTTGATGGAGTCCCAGGCCTCATCACTGGACTCTGCAACTTCTGAGAGCATTTTTTCTCCTTCTTTTAGCTTGCCTTCCAGTTCTTTAACCTGCTCGTTCATTTTCAGTTTCGCATCGGCATCAGCTCCCTGTGCTTTCGCCTTCAACTTATCAATTTCAGCTTTCCACTCATCCAATTGGGCCTCTAACTTTTTCCGGTAAAGTTCTTTTTCGCTCACGACATGTCCTCCTTTTCGTAAGTCGTTTTGGTCAATCTACACCCGGGAGAAACGTCTATCCACAAGAATTTTTCCTGGTAATCAAGCTTGCCGGGCAAACAAGCCCTCGTTTCCCTGCAAGCAGGGAAACGGCAAGCGGAAGCTGAAGATACTTCATGGCCATCTTTTTTTAGTTTCTCACAGGTGTCTAATTAATACTATAACTTGGCCCCGCAGGGGTGTCAATAACTTACTTGATGATCAAGCTTGCCCAGGAATAAGCCCCTGTTTCCCTGCTTGCCTGGAGAAGAACGACCGGACCAATAAAAGGGTAGCTGAAGACATCTAGAGAATACCCTTGAAATGCCCGGCGACTTGCTGCAGCAGTTCGTAAGATTTCTCCACGGTTTCTTCTCCATCCTGGTTAACCAGGCAGCACCTGGCCGGCGCGAACCAGGACTGCTGGAGAATCTGCTGGCGCGCAATACCGAATTTCCCCATGTATTCCCAGATCTCTTCCAGCCGGGAAATCATGGACTTGATGGACTCTTTCTCATACTCTTCCGTGAGGGTAGGCGTGATGCCCCAGGAAATGATCCCTCCCCGGTCCAAGAAATCTTTGACCTCCTCCTTGTAACGGGAAAAGATATAACCCCAGGCCAGGGCGTCGATAGACAGGACATCCAAATCTAACTTTAACAGAAAGGACCAGTCCGGATTGCCGCAGAGGTGGACGCCCTTGGGGCCCGGGAATTTTTCCAGGAAATCCCGGTAGTCTTTTTCCGCTTTATCGCTGGGATAGCCTGTAAACGCCATGAACACCATCTCCAGCCCCGGCTCGTCAACCCAGACAAAGGCACCGGGGTGTTTTTCCTGCATCTCACTGTACTGGGCCTGCAGCTTCTTGGCCACAAAATCGAAGAGGATTTGCCGCACCTCTTCGTGGTAGATCATGGATTTCTTGTTTTCATCGAGTATTTTAAGGCCGTAGCTGACCGGCCCGATGCTCTGTCCGCGGATGTGGGAGTACCCGGAAAGATCCTTTTCCAGGAAGCGGTGAAACACCATGGAGTATTCAGGGGAAAGGCGGAAAAAAGTTACCTCCTCCCAATGCTCCAGCAGCGCCTCCATATCTACATAGAACTTCTCCAGGGAAAAATGAATATCCCTGTTCTCGACATCGACGGTAAGCCCCGGGAAGTGCTCGGATATCTGTGCATACATGTCTTCAAAAAAGTTCACCCGGGGAAGCTGGGGCCAAAAAGGTATATCCACGGAAAGGGCGAGCTCTAAAGCCCGATCCACGTCGGTATGGGGCAAAATGCCCATGGCCGTCGTCTGGCAGTTGCCTTCCAGTTTCATGATAAAAACCTCCTGTACAGCAAATTGGTGACCACGCCATCAAAGCAAGGGGCCTTGGAAACGGCACGCCAAATAAATTACGGTCATCGCACGGCATGCTTATACAGCATATCACCGTTCGCGGTAGGGGAATGAGTGTTAAGCCGCCGGGTTTGGCGTCTTTATATTTAAAAATGACATTCCCTCTTCCCCCCCGATCAGCTCCATGGGCATACCGGGTTCGCATAACACGACATGGTGGGGAACCACCTCAAAAACTTGTTCCCCGATCTTGATTCTACCGGAACCCCGTAACACAACAAATGTGACATGAACATCGACCTTATGAGATTCAATCTTCTCCCCGGGTTTTAACTCCAGGTTGATCATACTGATTTCAGGCCGCTGCAGGACTTTTCTCGCTTCGATTCCTCTTGTATTGATAAACGACGGCAACTCATTTACATTGATCAAACTCACTGTTCCACCTCCCTTGCATCGATTTAGTACGATGTGCCTTCGTGAAAAAGCTCAAGCTCTTTCGCGACTGGCGCTGAAATCGCACGCAATGTGCTGTAGAGAGACGAAAAACCTGGAGGGCTTCAATTGGATAAAATTCATCTCCTATATCTTATTATTCTCCATAACGGCGCTACTTCCTTCCGACCAGCAATTTTTACTTCACTGGTTGAACATTTTTTCTGCAGCTACGATTTTTTACACAAACTCGTTGCGTGACAACCTCTTCGTGCAACAAGCTCTTTGTACAAATTTAGTTTTAACGCAAGATTTTTTCAATCATTGACAAAGGCACACCATCGCGTTATAATATGAATGAACGTTCATTCATTATTACGGCTTTGAGACGGAGGTTTATGATGCAAAAACACGTGCAAGACAAAAAAGATCTCGTCGCCCGGGCGGCAATCAAGGTCATCGCCCGGGAAGGGTTCCACAACGCCACCGTGGATAAGATCGCCTCTTCTGCGGGGGTGGCGGTAGGCACGGTATACAATTATTTTCTCAATAAAAATGACCTCCTGGATTTTATCTTTCAGCAAGAATATCATAAGCGAAAAACATACTTTGAAAAATTGAAACAAGAAGATCTACATCCCCTGGAAACCATCAAGCGCATCCTATCCATGCACTTTGACGAAGTAAAAAAGAATCCGGATGTGTTCCTGGTGCTCCTCCGGGAAAAAGGCATACCAAAAACTTGTCACTTCGAGGGAATCCATCAATTCGAAGGAATGCCCTATTTTATCGAGGATATTTTACGGAAGGGCATGGAAAATGGAGCACTTCGTTCCTGCAAACTCCACGTTATTGCTCCAGCCATTTTTGGTTCTATTGAAGCCTTAATGGCTCGCTACCTGCTGGAGGTGGAGGAAAAGGGGTCTTCCACGCTGTTGGACGCCGC
>PWWY01000079.1 GCA_003561325.1 Syntrophomonadaceae bacterium
CCAAACTCCTCCAGGGCAAAAAGACTGGCGGCATGTTCGACAGAGTCGAAGACGTACGATGTGGTCTGGTAAATGGGCACGGCCCGGGCATTGGTCGCCGGATCCGGAACCTGTCCCCCGTGCAGCGCCGTGGTTTCTAGTCCTGCTTTCTTCTTTTCACTCATCATTCGTGCCTCCCCGCGATCATCCTCGTCATAATCGCTATGAATTATAGTATCTTAGTAGATATTATAGTATAAAAGCAATTTTAATGGAATTCGCGGCTGCTGTCAAACCTTTCTTGACCGCTTTTTTAATTGCGGAAGTTATTGTGTTCATGTAGCCCCCTGCTCTGCAGCAGATCCTGCACGATTTTTTGAATCCGGTTGCCTTCCCCGGGTTCGATTGCCACGGCCCCACAGCGGTCACAAATCAGTCCTGAAGCGTTAAAGACGATCTCCAGTTTTTCTTCTTCGTTTCTCCAGACAAAAGGTGCGATAAAGTGCCGCATGGTTCCGCAGGACCAGATGCATTTATATTCTTTCATGCCAGCTCACCACCTTTTGTGTTTTTGAAAAACGACTTCCCGGCGTTGCCCTAGTCGATAGTTGCCCGAAGCCACGTGCCGTTCCAGTCCACCCGTGCGCCCAGGTATTCGCTCACGTAACGCACCGGGACCAGGGTTCGACCCTGCCTTAGCACGGGGACCGTATCCATGGTTTCCACCCGGCCGTTAACCCGGGCCTGGTCACTGTCAATGGTAAAAATAACCTCTTTGCTGTCTCGCGCTACGGTAACCACCCGGGTGCGGGGCTCCCAGTGGACTTGGGCCTCCAACCCTTCGGCAATATGCCGCAGTGGAACCATCAGCCGCTCGTTGTCATCGATATAGGGTGGGCTGTCAAAGGCCAGGACTTCATTCCTGACCGCGACGATGATCTCGGGATCGTACTGGCGCAGCAGGAAGCGCTCTCTTTCTCCCTTGAATCTTTCCAGCTGGGGCGCAAAGCGAGACTCGATCTCCGGAGGTGTGAGTTCCTCCTCCAGGTACCGGCCGAAGCGGTCCGTGCCCATGATCTTGTCGAACATCACGATGGACTGCGGCGTAGCACCGCTTACCGGAACCTGGAATTCTCCCAGGGCAAAGGCCGTTGTTAAGGCATAAATGCCCGTGCGGGCCGGGTTAAAACGGTACGGGTCCGTGATGTCCAGGCGGACCCCCCCGGCCTCTCCCCGGGTTTCCGGGATAAAGCGCACGCCACCCAGCCCGTACCTGTCCAGCGCCGCGGCAAATGCTTCAGCGGAAAGCTCCTTTCCCCCGATCCACTTGAACTGGTCCGCCTGGAAAACCCCCGTGCCTTCTCCCAGGCCGGTCGCCAGGTAACCCAGGACCGAGGCCATGTCGGGGATATTGGGCGAGGTTTGCACCCAGTCCAATCCGGTATCCTGGAACAAATAATTTCTCCTGTAGCCTTCCATGGGCACCACCTGGAGCCGGGCGCCGATCTTGCGGTTGAAAAATTGAGCCAGCTCCCCGGCGGTCATCCCGTGGGCCTTGGGCAGGTTATCCACTCCCACGAAGGAGATAAACCGGTCCTCCAGCACCGGCCCCTCCACCACCATCCCCCCCAGGGGATTGGGCCGGTCTAGCACCACCACCGTCTTCTTCTGCTCCCGGGCCGCCACCAGGCAATAATTTACCGTGGACATGTAGGTATAGCTGCGGGCGCCGATATCCTGGAGATCGATAACCAGCACATCGACCTGCTGGAGCATGAATGGCGTCGGTTTGCGTGTCGCCCCGTAGAGGCTGTACACCGGGATCCCCAGCTCCCCGTGGATAAAGGACTCTACGTATTCCCCCGCCCGGGCCCGGCCGTCAAGACCATGTTCCGGGGCAAAGAGGGCCGTGAGCTGAATGCGTTCCTCCCGGGCAAACAAGTCCACGGTGCTTTCTTTCTTTTGGTTCACCCCGCTCTGGTTAGTAACCAATCCAACCCGCTGGCGCTCCAGCAGGTGCAGATGCTGTTCCAGCAGCACCTCGCTGCCCAGTTTAAACTCCGCTGCCCGGGCCTGTAGCGAAAGCGGGGGCCAAAACAGCAGTAGAAACAGCAATAAAAGCATGCTCCCCAACATGTTCAACCGACGCATCATCACAGCTCCTTTTTCAGCAGGTATTGCGGCTAGCCGGGCCGGGACCGCTGCCCACCCTGCAACTTTGCCCACCGCCTTGCTATTTCCGAAACAACCTTCGGCAGGGAAAGCCGCCGATAAAAAAATCTACCTGTTCTGTTAAACGATCCTGCCCGGCAATTGTTGCGCAAAGCGGAAAAAAATTCTGACTATAAGGTTTAGTCAGGTATTACTGCTTTTTCCCCGCTTGCCCTGGCGAACATAGGATTTGCCTTTATGAGAAGTCGCGCAGGGGTTTCAGCAAAGCCGCCTCAAACTGTTTGAGCGAGCGTAGCGAGGGAGTTTTTGAGGCGACCAGAAACCCCGAGCACCGAAACAAATTTTGCCGCAAATCCAGTGAGTCGAGGGAAAGCGGGGAAAAAGACTTCATTCCTGAGCAAGCTTGATCACCAGGGAAAAAGTAAAAAGGGGCCTCACGGCCCCCGGGGAGTCGGAATTTAATGGAGATCGACCTTCTTCATTTTTTCTGCTGCACTTGTTTACGGGCTCCCTTTTAATTTTTCGTCCGGGTAATGAACTTTTCCAGCTGGGCAAAGTAATCCCGCCTGCCCACGAACATGATATCATTGTGACCGGCCCGGGGAATACTGATCAACTCCAGGTCTTCGCTCGCTAAATGCTTTTCCAGGTACTCGGCTTCCTCCAGGGGCACCAGGCGATCTTCTTCGCCGTGCAGGAGCAAAGTGGGCAGCTGGACGCGGCTCAGTCTCTCTTGGGTTTCTTTTTCAACCTCTTCCACACCTTCGAGCTTCACGGGCAAGCCCAGGTGTTTCAGCAGTCGCAGCGGGGAGGCAAAACCGCTCTCGATGATCAAGCCTTTGAGCTCACCCTGGCCCCCGGCCGCCAGTTCCAGGGCGGGGATGCTGCCCATAGACCGTCCCATGATCCAGGATACCCGGGCCAGGTTTCGGGCGGTCAACTCCGCTTGCACGGCACGGAAAAGCGGGTGTGCATCCTGTACCAGCGCGGAAAAGGTCGGAACCCCGGTGCTGGCGCCGTATCCCCGGTAATCGGCCACGACCAGGTTAACCCCCAGCTGGTGGTAAAAAGGGGCAATGCCATCGTAATCGCTGGCCACTTCACCGTTACCGTGAAAATAAAGGATCCAGGGTGCTTTTTCCGCGTGCTGGAAAAACCGGAGACCCACCTGCACCCTTTCCTCCACGGGAACCAGCAGGTCGAAGGCCCCGGGGCCGGGAGAGCTGTGATCCTGGCGGGGGTAAAACAGGTGCCTTAACAGGATGGGTTGATCCAGGTAGGCGTACGCAGACATGTTCACCTCTCCTATCTCATAGATTTGTCTTAAACATGAGAGTAAGCTCATTTGAGCTGCAAGGATGATCCGGGTTTAAGCCCGTTTCTTGCGGGTAAAGCCCGCTTTATTTCCCGTGACGCGGGCGCTCAGGTAATGCCCGCCCGTAAAACCTAAAAAGTCCAGGGCCTGGGGATTGTACCGCCCGGCCGTGTCCAAAAGATCTTGATCCACCATCACGTTGGTGATCTTGCCCAGGAAGAGATCATGGCTGCCCAGCGGCAGCACCTGCCGCACCTTGCACTCCAGGCAGATGGGGCATTCGCCGATATAAGGAGCGTGATCCAGGGTTCCCCGCAGGGGGGGGAGTGCAAAGTTGTGGAACTTGTCGATGTTTTTTCCGCTGGTCATGCCGCAGCCGTCCACCACTTCCTCCATGGATCGGGTCGGGATGTTGATCACAAACTCCCGGGTATCCACGATCAAGTCGTAGGAAAAACGAGATGGCCGGATGGCAACGGAAACCAGGGGTGGATCCGAGTTCACCACACCGGTCCAGGCCAGGGTGATCACATTTTGCCTGCCGTCTTTCCCGGCACAGGAAATTAAGGCCGCCGGCACGGGGGCGAGCAGCATACCCGGGGCAATCGACTTTTTGGTCATTTTTTTCCCTCCCGAAAGGTTTTGGCTAGCCCTGGATTTCCGCGGCGCGGCCCCGACCCAGGTTGTTCGTGCATCTCTCCAGCAGCATCCGGTTCCTCCAGGCCTGCTCCAGCTGGTTCCAGTCCCTGATCCCGTGCTCCCAGAGCTTTTGTTCGGTTTTCGGGCCCACCCCGTGGAAATGCAGGAATATTTGCTGCAGCACTACCGGCCCCGCTCCTTTATCTCGCTTATTAGTTCACTGACAAGCTGCTTAATTTCATCGCGGACCCTGCGAAACTCGACCAGGATCTCCTCCTCCGTCCCCTCGGCCCGGGCCGGGTCCTCCAGCGGCCAGTGCCTTTTTTCAACCGTCCCGGGAACGAAGGGGCAGCTTTCCCGGG
>PWWY01000012.1 GCA_003561325.1 Syntrophomonadaceae bacterium
TGATCAACTGCCTGCGGATGCGCCCCGACCGCATCGTCGTCGGCGAGGTGCGCGGCGGGGAAGCCCTGGACATGCTCCAGGCCATGAATACCGGTCACGACGGGTCCATCTCCACGTTGCATGCCAACAGCCCCCGGGATGCCCTGGCCCGGATTGAAACCATGGTGCTCATGGCAGGCATGGACCTGCCGCTGCGAGCGATCCGGGAGCAGATTTCCTCGGCCGTTGACCTGATCGTGCACCAGGCCCGCCTGGCCGATGGAACGCGTAAAATCACCAAGGTGACGGAAATCGTGGGCATGGAGGGCGATACCATCACCATGCAGGACATCTTCTCTTTCGAACAGAAGGGGATGAGCGATAAGGGCTATATCATCGGCCGCCATGTGCCCACGGGAATTATCCCCGGTGTCATGGATAAGATTAAAAACTATGGGGAGAAATTGCCCCCGGATATCTTTGGTGATAAGAATTTCGGCATGAGGGGGGCTTAAGTTGCTCTATTTTTTAATCCTGGGAGGCGCCTTTTTAACCACGGTGCTCCTGGTGATGGGCATGCACCGCGTGGTCTTCGCCTCCCGCCTCACGGTGATGCAGCGGCTTGAAGCCCATACGGCCGATGCGCCCCAGGAAGGGCAGGCATTTAGCGGTGAAATACCCCGCAGCAAGGGGCTTAAGCGCGACCTGCTGAATATTCTCGGGTTGATCGGCAGGTTTATCCCCCAGCGGGTCAGCCGCCATGCCATCCAGCAGAAGCTGAACCAGGCAGCCATCTTGATGAGAGCCGAAGAGCTCGTCGGCCTATCCTTTTTGACGGCCGCGGTAGTTTTTCTGCTCTTTTTCCTCGTTTTGGGACAACTGTTGCTTGCCATACCCCTCGGGGTTCTTTCTTACTTTCTACCCGGTCTACTGGTGAACTTGAAAAAGAAAAAGCGCATGCAGGCGCTGACCGACCAGCTTCCCGAGGCGCTGGATATTATTGCCAGCGGTTTGCGGGCTGGTTTTAGCTTTCCTCAGGCCATGGCCGTGGTCAGCCGGGAAATGCAGCCGCCCATAAAAGATGAGTTTTACCGGGTCATCTGGGAAAACCGCATGGGCAAGACCCTGGAAGAGGCCCTGCACAACATGGGCGAGCGGACGGATAGCGACGACCTGGATCTCTTTATCACGGCCCTGCTTATCCAGAAGCAGGTGGGCGGTAACTTGGCGGAAGTCTTGAATAATATCTCCCATACCATCCGGGAGCGGGTGCGCATCCAGGGAGAAATCAATACGTTAACAGCACAAGGGAAAATGTCAGCGATTATTATCATTTCGCTTCCCATTGTTTTTGCTTTAATATTATATTTTATCAATACAGAATACATGATGGAATTTTTCCAGGACATCATCGGACAGGTTTTGTTGGTTGCTTCTGTCATTTCCATGATTCTTGGAAGTATAATTATCCGTAAAATTATTGATATCGACATTTAATCTTTAGGCTAACTTAGAAAAAAACTAGAAAGGGTAAAAACATGCTCTTACTTATCAATACAGGTGTTTTTTTGCTGGTAGTCTTAGCCGTTATCCTTGGTTACTCGCTCTTCTCGAAGCACAGGCGGGGTGTGTCTGAACGCCTGGCGGAGATCAAAAAGATCAAGGGCGATGATGAAGTGATGGATGAGGAAGACGCTCTTTCCAGGCCATTTAACGAGCGTATGGTGAAGCCGTTTTTGCAGAATATTGGTCAGACACTGACCAATTTGACACCCGGTGAGATCCGCAGCAATATCGAAAAGAAAATAATTTATGCTGGCAAACAACAAAGCATGACTTTTCCTCGTTTTATTACCATCCAGGTTCTGCTTGCTGTTTTCTTATTCGCATTATTCATGTTTGTTCTTTCCTTATTGCCGACCTTACCCATTGGAAGTGCTCTTATTCTCTCTCTCTTGATGGGTCTAATTGGATTCATGTTTCCAATCTTATCTTTGAGTTCAACGGCCAGGAAGCGGCAAGTTGTTATCCAGAAGTCTCTACCCGATTTTTTGGATTTGCTACTTGTTAGTGTAGATGCCGGCTTGGGCTTCGATATGGCCCTGAAGAGAGTAACCAGTCAGATGGAAGGTCCGCTGGCCCAGGAGACAGCGCGGGCCCTGGAAGAGATGCGCATCGGGAGAAGCAGGGAAGAAGCTTTGAGAGGTATTGTGCACAGGACAGGCGTGCCTGACTTGAGCACTTTTATCAGCGCAATTATCCAGGCGGAGCAGTTGGGAACAAACATCGCCAACACCCTGCGGATCCAGGCCAACACCATGCGGCAGAAGCGGCGGCAGCGCGCTGAGAAAGCGGCCATGCAGGCGCCCATCAAGATGATCTTCCCCATGGCTTTTTTCATTTTTCCGGTTATGTTCGTGGTTATTTTAGGTCCTATTATGCTGCAAATCATTCGGGTTGTTTTTACAATGTAAGGAGGAACTTTACGACAATGAGAAAGATGATTACCTGTGGGCTGTTATTTTTTTTGCTATTATTTCCATTCAAGTTCCCCTTGCTGCCCGCATCTTTACTGAAAGCCCAAGAAGGGGAAGAGATCAGCTCCGAAGCCCTCTCGGTGATCATGGTGATCGACGTTTCCGGCAGCATGGCCCGCACGGACCCGGAGATGCTCCGGGAAACGGCGGCCCATGTTTTTATCGACCTGTTAAGCCCGGAAGACCGTCTGGGTGTTATTACATTTGACCACGAAGCAGAGGTGATTATTCCCCTACAGCGGGTGGAGAGCCCTGCCAACAAGGCCACTATGAAGCAAACCCTCTCTCCACAATTAGCACCTCGTGGGTACACCGATTTTAAGCTGGCCCTGGAAACTGCGTATACCCAGTTCCGGGAGGCCGACCTGGGAGATACACATCCAGCAGTTGTGCTTTTGACCGACGGGGAACCCAACCCAGGGCCGGAATATGAAGGCGCCCCCGAACTCTTGGCCCGGTATCTGGAGGACGTCTGGCTTCTGGCGGAAGATTACTCACAGGCTGGAATACCTGTGTACACTGTGGGTTTTAGTGACGAAATAGATCCGGATTTTATCGCGAGGCTCTCTTCTGGTACGCAAGGAGTTTTTTATATCCACGATGATCCCACCGAACTGGTGTTGACATTTTTCGATCTTTTAGGCGGCCTGAAAAATCGCCGGGGCCTTTTCCAGGAAACCTTCACGCTGCAGGATGAAACGAGGACTTTTACTATACCCATGGAAGTTCTCACTCGCCAGGTGAACCTGGTAGCACTGAACCTGGACCGGGGAGAAGTGCAGTTGGGTTTGCAGCCTCCCCGGGGTACAGCAGAGGAGACGGGAAGCGTGGATATCCGGGTGCAGCCCGGTTACAGTATGGGTATATTAAGCCAGCCCGCGGAAGATTACTGGGGGGAATGGACGGCTTCTGTCACCGGAAGCGGAAGGATCCAGTTTATGGCCGACATGGACCTGCACCTGCAGGTCTGGTTAGAGCGGCCAGTATCCGGTTCTCAGCACCCCCTAGGAGAACCGCTGCATTTCCGGGTGGGTCTGACCCGCAGTCCGGCGATGCGCGATATGCCTTTCCAGGTAGAAGTCTTGGTGGACAAGCCGGACGCTGACCCTGTCAAGGTCGTGTTGGAAGAGGAAGTCGAATTGTTTACTGGCATTTACGAAGATGTGGATCGCATCGGCACGTACGAGGCGAGCATGCGCATTCTTTTAAATGACGAAACTGTCAGTACACTTTCCAGCGTTGTTTATGTGCGGCACCTGCCTTCCTTGTCCACCGATTTTTGGGGCGGAAGCGGGGTTCGGTTGGGAGACCCCCAACTGGTTACCGCTTCGTTGAACATGGGGGGGCGCCGCCTGCCCGAGGGGCCGGATCTCAGGCTGGAACGCTTTGGGTTTCTTTTTGAGTCCCAGGACGGAGTAAGCGTGGAAGTGCCTCTTTTTGACGATGGCGATTCCGAGCGCGGCGATTTGCGGGCCGGTGACGGTATCTTTTCCAACTATCTGGTTTTTGATACAGATGGCGCCTATGAAGGAATATTGGTTGCAGAGGGAGAGTATAGGGGCGCGGAATTTATACTAGAAAAACCCGTGGAGCCCTTTGAAGTGAGACCGCCGGGGTCCATTCGTATTTCCCTCGTGGAAAGCGATCTATGGGGTGTGCCTGGGAGAGAAACAGATCTTCAACTGGAAGTGCAAAACGACTCGTTCTTTTCGGAAAACCTGCGGGTAGAAACGCCGGAAGGGGATTTTCGATTATCGAGAACCTCTTTTATCCTGGAGCCAGGCGAAAAAGAGACATTTGCTATAAATATGGGATTGCCAGCAAACCTGGCGTATGGGGAATACCAGGTGCCATTGGCCTTCAGCGCAGAACACGATGTTACAGGCGTAAGCCCCCAGGTGTTACA
>PWWY01000179.1 GCA_003561325.1 Syntrophomonadaceae bacterium
ACGGGAACGAGCAAAAAAAAGAAGGCGAAGTTCGCCTTGCGGTTTGATGTATTTTGGCATCAACAATGAGAGCCGGCATCACCGGGCCAGGATCATTGAAAAATCAACAGGTCAAAATTAATCCTGATCGAGCTGTATTTTTTGCAACTTCCTCACCACCGTGGACTGGTCCACCCCCAGGGCCTGGGCTGCTTTGCGCGTGGTTTTGTGCGTGTCCATGGCTGCAGTGATCAATTTTTCCTCCAGCCTGGTGACCGCTTCCTTCAACGTCACGTTTTTCCCCATATTTAACCTCAGCTCTTCTTCCGGGCGGTTTAAGGTGGACTTGAAGTGCTGCGGGACCTGCTCCAGGGTGATCACCGGTTCCCGGGAGAGGACGACCAGCCGCTCGATGAGATTTTGGAGCTCCCGCACATTGCCCGGCCAGGGATAATCGATCAAGCAGTCAATGGCATCGCCGGAAATGCGCTTGTAAAGGTTATGCTCCCGGTTGAATTTGCTCATAAAGAAGTTGATTAAAGCCGGCACATCTTCTTTTCTCTCTCTGAGGGGAGGAATCGTAATAGGAACCACGTTTAAGCGATAGTACAAATCCTCCCTGAAATTACCCTGCTGCACCAGCTTCCCCAGGTCTTTATTGGTAGCAGCCAGCACTCGAACGTCCAAGGACACGGGCTTGACACCACCGATGCGCATGATCTGCCCATCCTGGAATACCCGCAGCAGCTTCACCTGGAGTCTTAAAGGAAGTTCGGCCACTTCATCTAAAAAAATGGTAACCTGGTTGGCCAACTCAAACATCCCCAGCTTGCCCTTGCGGTCCGCACCGGTAAAAGCGCCCCCTTCGTAGCCGAAAAGCTCCGATTCCAGGAGGTTTTCTGGAATCGCTCCGCAGTTTACCTTGATGAACGGCTCGTCTTTTCGCTCACTGGCCTGCACGATGGCATTGGCGATCCCTTCCTTACCCACACCGGATTCTCCCGTAATCAAAACCGTAGAGTTTACCTGCCCCACCCGGATAGCCAGGTCAAAAACGTGCTGCATTTGTGAACTGTGAACCACGAAGTTTTCCAGCTTCAGCTGCCCGGAACGCAGCCGGTCCAGCTCTTCCTTGTATTGAGCTGCCAACTTGTCTTTTAATTCGCTCTCTTCTTTCAACGCCATCAATTCGGTGATATCACGCACATTGGTGACGACCCGTACGATCTCCTGGTTTTCATTGAAAATCGGGTTGCCGGTAATCAGGACTTTTTTATCCTTTTTTTTGAAAATATTGTGCATGATCGTAATCGGCTTCTTCTCTTCCAGCACCCGCAGGGTCACGGATTCCGAAAAATATCCCTCATCGACCAGCTCCTGCATGTGTCTGCCCACAACTTCCTCTCTCTTGAGCCCTGAAAGTTTTTCATAGGCGCTGTTCAGGTGCAGGGTGTACCCCCGCCCGTCCGTAATCCACATACCATCGTAGGAGGATTCAATGATGGCATCCAGCTCTTCCTTGATCTTGCGTTCCTCGCGCAGCTCTTCCGTGACTTTTTCTAGATCAGAAATGTCCTGGAAGACGCCGATGGCCCCAATCAACCGACCATCCCGGTTATAAATCGGCGTTCTGTTGCTGATCACCGTTCTGTTTTTGATCTGCACTTTTTGCGTTGGCCTGCTCTCTTCCGTTTCCAGGATCTCCAGCAAACCGGTATTGGGGACCAGCTTATCCACCTTCTGGCCCAGCGCCTCCTCCATGGACACGCCGATAAAGCGCGCTGCAGATTTGTTTAACAGGATCACTTTACCCTCGGTATTGATCGCTAAAATACCGTTATAAATCGCGTTTAAGAACTGATCTATCTCTAAGTTTTTTTTAACCAGGATCCTTCCCTCCCGTCTGTGTATGCAGTAATGCATCGCCACGTATATGAATTTGACACCCGGGGGCTTTTCCCCTGCAGAAAACTTGTGGTTTCGAGAAATTTTGTGAATATAGCTGTAATCTTTAGTGTAGTTTCTACGATCATGTCTTTCTTCTTCCTTTTCAACGGGTACGTATGAACACAAGTATCGCTGATGCAAATTACCATCACTGATGCAGTAACCCTTCAAGGGACAACATTTTTATCCTCTCCCTTTCTGGCTTGCCGGGGGTTTCTTCCCGGTTTCACGACCCTGGAGGGGGCTTTAAGTTTTTGGCATGATTCTTGCTAAATAAAATAGATGGTTATAATCACAAACGAGGTTTTCAACATTCAGGGGCCAGGCGGCTTCATCACCTAGCAGCTGCACATTAAAAACTTACACCAGCTGGACTTCATTCTATCCCTTCCATTTTGCACACTTTTACATACCACAGATGATCACAAAAATTTTCCCAGTCACTTCATCGCCCTGGCTCCTGACTTTATCAAAATACGCCCGGGAAACCAGGACCTGACCTTCTCTCTATCTTCTCTAAAAACACAACTCTACTCGCCCTTGTAGTTTTAAAAACGATACCGCCGTTACCAGGCAGTCGAGTGAGCAAATTATGAACGTATTGAAAAAGGGGGATTCGTTTCATGCAAGTGAAAAGCTCCACCATTCAGAACCCTGCAAAACGTGCTTTTTCGCAGCCCTATGAACTGCCCAAGGCAATCAACAAGGGGTGGAAAGTCACATTTGCGGGGACAGGGGTTAACCTGGCCCTGGGTATCCTTTATTCCTGGAGCATTATCGCCGGATTTTTAAGGGATAATATGGGCTGGTCCGCCTTCAACACCCAGTTGCCTTATATGATCGCCTGCGGGGTATTCGCCCTGCTGATGGTCCCGGGCGGGCGCATCCAGGACCAGGTCGGGCCCAGGAAGGTGATCATGGCCGCCGCACTTTTGGCCGGCATAGGATTTGTCGGCTCCAGCTATTTTACCTCCCCCCTGGGGCTCTCGATCTTTTTCGGCCTGTTCTTCGGTGCAGCCATCGGCCTGGGTTATTCGTCCACGACCCCACCGGCCATGAAATGGTTCGGATCCAACAAAAGGGGATTGATTACCGGGATTGTCGTCAGCGGCTTCGGCCTGGCCTCCGTTTATTCCGCTCCCCTGGCCAACAGCCTGATCCAGCGTGTTGGACTGTCGCAAACATTTCTCTTTATCGGCATTGCCTTCTTTTTCTTGATCTTGATCCTGGCCCAGTTTATCAAGAATCCCCCGCCGGGCTATGTGCCGCCAGGGGCATCCCGCTCCCTGGGAAACACCCCCGCGGAAAAGGAAAAGAAAAAGGTCAGTACCGCGACCGATTTCGAGTGGCATGAAATGTGTAAGACCCCCCAGTTTTATGTGCTCTGGTTCATGTTTTGTTTTGGCTCCCTGGCCGGCCTCATGATCATCGGCCAGCTTTCCAGCATCGCCCGGGAGCAATCCGGCATAGCCCTGGGTTTTATTCTCGTAGCCATCCTGGCCATTTTCAATGCCGGGGGCCGGATTTCCGGCGGCATAATGTTCGACTCCATCGGAGCGACCAAAACCTTGTTCATCATCTTTAGTTTACAGGCCGTGAACTTCTTACTCTTCGGCATTTACAACAACCTGTACCTGCTGCTCATTGGCACGGTGATCGCCGGATTTTGTTACGGGGCATGTCTTTCTGTCTTTCCATCCATTACGGCCAATCTATTCGGCGTGAAAAATTTAGGGATCAATTACGGGCTCATCTTCACCGCCTGGGGGGCCGGAGGGGTGTTCGGCGGCCTGCTGGGAGGCATGGTGCGCGATACCACCGGCACCTACCTGTACGCCTACCTGGCGGCCGCGGCCCTGTGTTTCCTCGGCGCCATCCTGATCTTTTTCTTGAAATTGCCTGAGAGCTCCGCAGTAAGAAAACCTGAAACAGCGACCGAATAACGGCCGACCAAAGAAGAGGTAACGCCCGCCGGCAGAGAGATAAAGATAACATGCCAGCGGGCGTTTTTTTATGAAAGTATTGCCCTCGCGAACATCGGATTCGTCTGCATCAAAAGGCGCGCAGGGGTTTCAGCAAAGCCGCCTCAACCTGTTTGAGCGAGCGTAGCGAGGGAGTTTTTGAGGCGGCCTGAAACCCCGGGCACCGCTACAAATTGTGTCGCAAATCCCGTGGCTGAGGGCAAGCCGGGAAACAAGAGTTTATGCTTAAGTAAGCTTGATCACCAAGAATTTTTTTTTAAAGAGAGTATCAAGGGTTTTTCAGCGCGCGGCGGGCAATATCCCGACGATAGTAGGCGCCTTCAAAATGGATTAGCCCGGACAGCTTGTACGCTTTTTGCACGGCCGCCTCAAGCGAGTGGTCCCAGGCAGTGAGCCCCAGTACTCGCCCTCCCGCTGTGACAACCTGGTTTTCCTTCAGGGCTGTGCCGGCATGAAAAACCACCGCCTGATCCAACCCGGCCGCTTCTGCCAGCCCGGTAATCACCTTG
>PWWY01000074.1 GCA_003561325.1 Syntrophomonadaceae bacterium
AAGTACCATAGATGAAATACTCTTTTCATCCCAAAGCCAAAGAAGAATTCTTGGAAGCTATAGAATTTTATGAAATATGCAATAAAGGTCTTGTCTGGAATTTGCTCGTGAAATCTATTTTACCATACAACGAATAATAAAATTGCCCGTTGCTTGGCCCAAATATACAGAAAACACCAGAAGATGTTTGGCCAAGCGCTTTCCGTTTGGCATCGTTTACCAGATCTCAGAAGATAAGAAAGAGATTAAGATCTATGCTGTTATGCACCTCAAAAGAAAACCGGATTACTGGACAAAAAGGCTTAAATAAATATCAAATAGAGAGGGGCTTATCCCAAATCTCTCTTTTTGTAGGACTCCAGGCACACCTCTCGCACTTTACAGACCTCACACCACGGGCCAATATTATAGCGAATCTCGCCAGGGGAATAAAGTAACTCCTCGATTCCCCGGGCTGCGGCCTTCCTGTAGCGCGTGTTGGGGTTATCCGGCCTCAAGCGGTGCAGGCCATCCAACAGGTTTTTGCCCTCCTTATCCGTGATCTTGGCGTAGATAAAATGCTTCTTGATTTCCAGGTATGTCCTGCTGCCCTTATTGTACTTCGGGAATTTGCCCTCGTTGTCCCGGGCATCACGGATGATCCAGTTCTTGACTTTCGCTCGCTTGTCCGCAAAGTCAACCTGGGACCTCCAGAAGGGGAAAAACGGCCTGAGTTCCGCTTCAACACCCGCCAGGGTTTGCGCTAAAAGATCGAGGTCGAAATCCTTCCCGCCCCCGCCAAGCTTCTTCCACAGCTTGTCATAGAAAACAACCATGTAATACTGGGAGCAAAGGTATTCATTGTGATAAACCGCCCCGCCGCTGAGAACCCTGTCCAAAGCAAACCTGGCGGGGCAAAAAACATAGGCCTGGCAGTCCAGCTTATCCGGTTCCCTTCCGGGAGCGGGAGCGCCTTCCCCACCCTTGGATCCCCTGCGCCATGCCGGCATGGATATTTCAGCAGGACTTATTTGGGGCTCGCGGTGCTTTTCCCATTCCAGGCCCAGCAGATCCAGCAAAAACCAGGGCTGCTGTTCTTCGTCATCTTCGTGCTTGACAAAGCTCAACCGAAAGGGCTGTCTGACATAGTAAACCCCGAAAAACAACGCGTACCGCAAAAAGTTCTTGTACTCCTTCATGGAATTCAAGACAATGTTTAGCGCCAGGTTGTTTCCGTCAAAGCCGGCCGTAAAGAACTCTTCCGTCAGCGGCCAGGGCAACCGGTCATTCACATCCACCTGCATGTTCTTTTCCGACAGCCCGGTAAAATGGTACTTTTTCCCTGCCTGGTTTTTGCTGAGCAGAACGTTACCTTCAATTTGCTCAAAATTGCTGACCAAGTACCTGGCTTCTTCCACGGTTTCTTTTTGTTTCAAATAGTAGTGGATGGACTCCTTCAGGTCTTCGACAGAGCCGGAGATGGACAACATATTCAGATTTTCAAAACGCTCCATCAGGCTGCAAAGCAGGGCTTTCTCCTCTGCGTCCAGCTCCTGGTTATGCTCGGTTTCCTCCCCGATCATGTGCAGCAGTTTCTCGAAGTGCTTTTTGAAATCAACCCGGCCGCCTCGCGCATCTGCAAATAATTCACAGGCCAAATCGTTCAGCCGGGACAGGTTTTCTCGGAGCAGCTCCACCTCGTCCCTGGTGATACGGTAAAAAGAAAACACTTTCAGGTCTTCCAGGTCTTTTTTCTGATGAATCTGTTCCACATTCTGCGCCAACAGGTCGATGCGCTGAAAGTACTCCTGAACGTCGCTGACATCCTGGAAAAAGAGTTGGGTGCGCCTGATAATATCATGCATTTTCCCCGGCTCGCGGATAAAAAGATTGCTGTTAAAACACGCTTTCAGCCAATGCGGTTTGATTTTCAACCCGGCAATGTGATCATCCCACATATGATAGAGGGACATGATCAGCTGCCCGATGGGAAATGCCAGGAAATGTCGGTCGCCGTACAGCTCGGGATAGTACATTTTTATGATCTCGTTCACCGGCCTATAGTCGGCGGAATAAAACCGTTCATCCATCTGGCTGCGGCCAACGCCCTCCGCCGGGACTTCCGGGAACCCGTCTTCTCTGAACTTTTTCGCATGCTCATAGACGTCCCCGGCGTAGTTGGCAAGGCTTGTGTTGTTGTCAAACTCCCGGCACTCCAGCCGCGACAAATCAAAAGGCTGAAATTCCCCTTCCAGGAAGTTCCCCATGGCTTCCCCCAAAGGGATGCGCCCCTGCAAGAGACGGTCCTCACCCCGGTAAACGGGGGATTGCATGTCCCGCTGCACGGCAGCATCGGTCCAGCCGTAAACCCGATCCCAGGTCTTGTACACGTTGGGAAAATCAGGCGTATAGTTGTGCAGAAAAACGACCTCGACCCCCCACTCCTCCAGTTCTTGGATGAGCCTAACCCGCAGCGGTGAAAAGAGATGGATGCCGTGGAAAACGACCTTTTCTATGCGTTCCGCCCCCTCAAGAAAACGGCTGCACCATCGCCCTGCCTGCGTTTCCAGCCACTGGAGGAGTTCGATCTGCCCCTGCAGGTATCTTTTATGCGCCCTTGCGTCGCCCTGCCAAGCGCCCGGTGTATCCGGTTTTTCCATCGACCCGGTGAGCAGCTCGATATGGTCTTTTAACTGATCGGTCTTTTTGACCATGCAGCCCACGACAGCCCGGGTAAAATCCGCCAATTCAACCTGCCCGGGAAGGGAAAAGTCTTCGCCGTGTTGTTTCATTAACGCGCCGTACAATTCCACAAAACAAGCCTGGTCGGGAACCAACCCCGAGGGGTCGAGGCGGTCGGCATCTATACCCATTTCACGCAAAAACCGGACCGCTTTGAGCAGGTCGTTTTTGTTGAACTTAAAGGCTCTCTTCCTTTCCTCCGCGGTCTCCAACGCATCAATGCCGTTTGAAATCAGAACGCGCTGTTTGATCTGCAGTTCAGTCCGGGTTAACCACTCCGGGTAGATCGCTTCCAAAACATCTTCGACATTGCAGACACAGGGCGCAAATTCCTTGCCGTAGAGCCCGAGCAGCCCCTCGGCCAGGGCTCTTGAGCTGCACAAGTGAGGACAATCCTTGATCTCCTCCCAAAAGCTCGCCTCTGTAATCTTATAGGGATCGGCGTAGGTGAATATTTTATGTCCTTGCATGTGTTCAGGTCCCCCCCTGCTCCAGCATCCCCTGCCACGTGTTCGGATTGGTTACCGAACGATATGAAAAAAAGGTGAAGTTCCGCATGGCCCGGGTCATGGCCACGTAGAGAATGCGGGTTTCCTCGCGCATCCTTTCCATGCTCTCCCTCCTGACGTCATAATAGGAGTTCTGGAGAAGGACGGCGCCCTCGGCGGCTTCTTTATCCGCGTAAAAAACCCGGTAGCCAACCCTGCCGCCGTCTGTGATCACCTCAACCTCGGAGCTGGGCGAAATATTGTTAATCCTGCGGTATCCGTACGGCATGATCACCGTATCAAACTCCAGCCCCTTGGCCTTGTGAACGGTGCTGCAGATGACCCGGACCCCGCTGCTGTGCGCCGCCGCCATCGCCTCTCTTGCTTTTTCTTCCTGCCCGGTGGTTATTTTGATTTTGAGGTACTGTTCCAGGGTGCTGAGGGTAAGGTAGTCGGTATTGATGCTCCCGGCCAGCTTCTCAAAAATCAATTCCAGGTTCCTTTTATAATACATGCGGGCCTTGTCCGCCTCTTCCCGGGAACCGCCGTAGGAAGCGGCAAAGCCGTCCCAGGGCCTCATTGTGCCGATGAAAGCCCTTAACACTTTCAGCACCGGTTGGTATTTGAGGCGCTCCACCCAGCCCATCCAGGAAGACGGCCCTTCTTCCGCAAAACGGGCGTGACCGCAGCAAGCCTCGATGGAATCGTTGAGCTCTTCGACAAGGCATTCCAGCTTTTCGTGATCATTTTTCCCGTAAAGCCGGCCCAAATCAAACCGGCCGGGGAAATACGAAGTGGTCGACAAATTAAACACGCAATCGGGATTTAACGGGTACTTTAAGGCCAAGACCAATTTGTAAAGATCGATGGACGGATCAGAAAAGAACAGGTCCCCGCCCGTGTCCACCTCGATAAAAATACTGCCGCTCCCCCCGTATTTTGGTGCGTGCTTTCCATACTCATAAACCTCCTGGGCTTCCAGGTTGGTTCTCACCAATATCGCAACGGTCCTCTCCTCTTCCCTCTGGGCCCGGCCCTCTGCGATTCTTTCCCCTACTTCCCTGCATCTCGCACGAATCTCCTGGATTAAAGCTTTTCCCAGCGCTTCCTTATCCCAGGGAGATTCCAATTCCCCGACTCGAAAATATTCTTCTTTTTTTCTGTCGCCGTTGAGCTCAACCTGGC
>PWWY01000132.1 GCA_003561325.1 Syntrophomonadaceae bacterium
CACTCGTCATATTCTTCGCAATCTTCACCGAATGTATGACCGTGCGGGCACTTGGGATTCTTCGCGGCTTTTTTAGACTTCGCTGGCTTTTTGCCGCGTTTTGGTTTGGGTGGTTCCGGCTCCGGTTCCTCATCCTCATCCTCATCTTCTTCCGGTTCTTCATCCTCATCTTCTTCCGGTTCTTCATCATCTAATTCATCTTCATCTTCGTCATATTCTTCTTCCGGTTCTTCGTCTTCATCTTCGTCATATTCTTCTTCATAATCGGCATCGTCATCGTCATATATTTCATCCTGATCCATACCTTCAAAAAACAGCTTTGACGCATCCTTGTAAGTGGGTATTATCAGAATATCATCCAACGATGCCAGGCCGTCCAAAATAGATTCGTCATAAGGTTTTTTGCGTTCGATAAAGTCGATGCGGCTGGCCTCCGCAAACTTGTTAGAGCCAATTTGGCCCTCGCTGAATCTGACTTTTAAAGTCCAGCCTTCTTCCAAATCCGGGAATGTCTCATATTTTTCATTTTCCTGGACTTCCTCATTAAGAGTGGTTTGGAAGTTGGCCTGGGCGATATCAAAGATATGAGGAGCCTCTTTGTAATCCTTGTGCCCTTTCGGTATTATCCTGTAAAGATTGCGCTTACTTGGTTTGAGCGCCTTTACGGCATCATCCGCCCAATCCGCTCCATCCCGCAGCATTTTAGCCCGGTGTTCGCAAATGGGGCATTTCCGCTTCGCGCTGGTGGGGCACACTATAGCTTCGTTGCTGGAGCCGATGTTACGGTGGAAAAGATATGGGAGTTTGTACCATAATTGCCCTTCCACGGCCACCTCATATTCCTCATCCCGATCTAAGTGGTTTGGGGATGTGACTTCGTACGGCAAAATATCAAATAGCACCCGGGTGCCAGCGTTGGCATAGTACACGGGCATATCCGCCGGAAGGTTAAGGTGCCCCAGCGCTGTTCCCCGGCTTTGCTTTGCCGCGTTGCGGGAAACCTTGCCTTTGAAACTTCCTTTCGTTTTTTTCTTTCGTTTTGTAACCATTTACATGCCTTCCTCCTTCGTTTTTTTATCATCACCGCTGGCGGCTCGGGCCATGTAATAATGCATAGCCCAGTATTTTCCACTATAAACCGCTGCGGATAGCGCTACCATATACACCGGGAATAGTATCACCACCCCTAAAATAATAATCCAGCTTTCCGGGTAAACCATAAACTCACTCCTTCCCCTTTTTCTTGCTGCGCTGGCGGATAATAACTTGCCGGTTTTTCATTTTGCTTTCCTTCTTCTCAAGCGCTTCTTTTTGCAAATCCCTCGGGGTTTGCGGGCCGGCAAAATAGGATAAGCTCAGCAACCTCACCAAATTCTCCAGCGCGGTCTTTCTCTGATCTACCGCGCGCACCGCCGCCCCGGCAATTTCGTGCTCATACCGGGCGTCAGAATAAGCTTTGGCAAGCTTTTGGTATTCGGGCTGGAGTATGATGGCGCTTTGTATAGCGCCTTCCGTGGCTTTGGCAAGTTCATATTTCTCCGGGTTGATTCGGATATCAGTTTCAATTTTAGCCTTCCCCACGTCCAGGCGCTCCTTCGCTTCGTCCAATTCGCGCTTGGTTTCCGCCGCGTGTTGAGAGTACCGGCGCATTAATTCCGGTTGCTGCAACCATTCCACATCCAGCGCATCGCTATCAATAGCGATATCACACTCATAATCAAGCGGTTCCCTTCCCATATAACGGCCTCCTTTCTTTTAAATTTCCTTGTTTATCCCCTTGCTATATTATACTCAACATTCGCATTTCGTTAAAACAAAATCAATCCGCAGAATGCATCACAGAGTAGCAAGCGAATACCAAACCCGGAAACCCGGTGTTATAAAAAGGCTCCAAGAATTCTTCCATCACCGCAGCGGTCAGGTGGTCTTCATTCTTGCTTAGTAATATGGTTTGGCAATATCCTAACACGGCGCGGCGGATCTTTTCGGGATCTTCCCCTTTTAGCCCCTTTAAAATCCCGGCCACTTTGTACCAATCCGCAAGCCCTGTAAGCGCCCGGCACAGCTCAATAATTTCGGATTCCAATTCAGCGGTCTTTTTAGCCACCTCCAGCCGTTGCTCCTCGGACACCGCCAGCACCTGAGCTAAAATTTGGAGCGCGTTGCGAGGATGCCCCAGGCTGTCCTGAATGATTTGATCGTATATTTTTTTGTCTAAGGATTCCCCTTCCGCCCTGACGATCTTTTTAAGTAATATTTTCATTCCTTTGTCATTTAGAGGTTGAACCTGGTAATCAGCGCACCGCCCTCGGATGGTCGGCAATAATTTTTGCGGCTCGGTGGTACAAAGGATAAAATACACATGTGACGGGGTGTCTTCCAGCGCTTTTAAGAGGGCCGCTTGGGAGTCGTTGGTAAGGCGGTGACACTCATCTAAAATCCAAACCCGGCAAGGGCTTTCTAAGGGCTTATAAGCGCTGTTGCGCCTGATTTCTCTGATGGTGTCGATGCCCCGGAAGTCAGCGCTATCAACCTCTGTAACATCGCTTCCCTTCGCACCCAATTCAGCGGCCACGATTCTTCCGAGAGTTGTTTTGCCGCAACCCGTGGGGCCGTGAAATAATAGGCTCCTGGAAAGGGGTTGCGCGGCGCCTTTACTGAGCTGGCTTTTTAGCATTTTTATCAGGGTTTGGTGGCCCACTATTTCGTCCAAACTTTTGGGCCGGTATTTTAAATACAGAACCGCATCTTCAGTCGTCATCTTCGTCATTATGGCTTCCTCCTTCATTCGTTTTTTTAATCTATTTTAACCATGCCGCATCCACTTCGTATGCGTCCAAATCAATATCTAAAGGCACTATAATCCACGGCCACGCTTTTGGCAACGCTTCCTTCACTATGGTTTTTAGAACATTAGAAATATGATCGCGCTCCTCGGGATCGATGTCCATTATTATGGAATCGTGAATTTGTCCGATTAATGCTGATTTCCACCCCTCCTCCATTCGGATTTTATCTAATTCTATGAAGGCGAATAACAGGCAGTGAAAGGCCGTGCCCTGTATGGGATAATTAATGATTTCATTGCGTTTTAACTCCCCGGAACATTCAAACCCGGTTAACATCTGCAGCTGGCCTTTTTTACGGTATTTGCTCACCCAGCTCTCACGCCAGTTGCTATATACCCTGAAGCGATTCCCCCAAAAATCATCCTCCACGCCTTTCATATGATCCAAAAATTGCTGATACGATTTTATGCCGCGATCTCTGAAATGATCCGCCATAGGAATTCCGCCCGGAAGGGTTATGCCGCTCCCGGGCTTCCACGCGCCGTTTTGATTCAGTTTCACCCAGTCGCATAAACTCGCGGCATTATTCGCATAATAATCGCCATAAAATTGCGGGAACACAAACCCGTTTTTTGCGGCCTGTCTCAATAGAGCGTGCGCGGCCTTGGAACGATCTAATTCGTCTAATATGAATATTTGCCGGGCCATATCAAGGTGCATATCCGATTTTTTATCCTTTAAGTATTTCAGCATGGTCGGATCTTTGTGATAGCAAGCGCTGATCATTACCTCAATGGATGCAAAGTCCGCCTCTAATAGCTGGTGGCCAGGGCGTGGTAGTAATGCCCGGCGGCAAATTCGCATAGCCTCCTTGTCCCTTTTAGGGATGTTTTGAAAATTCGGGTTTGACGAGCTGGAACGGTATGTGCGAACGTTATGCAGCTCGAAGGAGGGGTGTAAATAACCTTGATATTGATCGCGCGTGAACGCGGCCAAGTACGTATCCCGGATCTTATTGAGCTTGCGAATTTTTAAAATCCACTGCAGCCCCGGCTCGTCAATTTGACTGAGGGCCGCTTCATCCGTGGAGCCTTCCCCGGACTCGGTGAGTTTGGGGGGCGTGATTTTCATCGCCTTATACAATACCCGGGCCAGCTGCTGGTTGCTATGGATGTTCGTCTTTCCTTTGTAAATCTTATGCCAAAGTTGGTATAATTTGGTCTGCTCCAAGCGCTTATTATGGTGCTGAATCTTTTTGGTTAGATGCTCCTTTTTACGTTCGCAATAATCAAGGTCAACGCGAATCCCTTGCCGCTCCGCTCGGGCCAGGGCCAACGTTCCTTCGTGCAGCAGCCGGTACGCGTCAGCGGTGGAAGCTTTGATTTTGATTTTTACTCACTCCTCTCAAATACCGTCAAATAAGTATAATTCACGATTCCGCAGGGCCGTTCTTTTACCTGCCAGGCCGTGGGAGAAACATGATGGTGTTGAATAATATAATGATCGATCACTCGGAAGTTGTTTAAAATACCGGGCCATAACGAAGCGCAATGAAAAAACTTTCTATCAGATAGAGAAAATACATCCGTGTA
>PWWY01000088.1 GCA_003561325.1 Syntrophomonadaceae bacterium
AGTCATCAGGAATATGCACACAGTACTCAATCAGCTCATCAACGTGCGCTTCTTTGGTTGAATACCACTGATACCCCACAATCTCGCTATTGTCGCTTACAGCGACTGCACAAGCGATGCCGTCGGCAAACCTCTTTTCGAAGAGCGCTGGTTTCTTACTCTCGAGCACGCACATGCCAGGGATATCGTGCGGGCCGCCCGCACGAATCGAGGCAGCGAGTCGGGTTTGACCAGATGGTGGACGGGAAAGAGCGAGGAGTAGGAGTCGTTCCATCTGCAAGGGCCTGCGGGGGATCCTTTCAAGGAGGCCCTTCATCACCAGCCAACCCGGCCTTCCGAAGACGACCTTCAACTTCTTCACCCAAATCACCGGCTCGCCTCCTTTCCGTGGGTTTCGGTCCCGACCGGATCTGGGCCACAACTGTAAGGAGGCTCCTGCGATCAGGCTCATTCTTTCCTCTCATCTCGGCAGCAGATCACGACCCTGCTTACCGCTGAGTGGT
Organism: Syntrophomonadaceae bacterium; assembly: GCA_003561325.1. Classification (GTDB taxonomy): domain Bacteria; phylum Bacillota; class Dethiobacteria; order DTU022; family UBA8154; genus SKMY01. The sequence continues at coordinate 504 of PWWY01000088.1, forward strand.
TCACCCTAAAAGTCCAGGCTCGGCTGAACCACAACATAGATGGCGTTTGAGGCACAACGCTGATCATTGAGCAACAAGAACAGAAAAAACCGCCGGAGCGGATCGGCGTGATCAGTAGCCTCCAGTTGTCCCTGAACCCCTCCACTCCCCCCATTCCGAAACCAAACGAGGCCGGGGCGCTCCAGTTCCTCCTTTTCCGATCAGTCGAATTCGTTCCACTCCCTTTGGAAACGAAAGGACCAATCGCCCTGCCAGGGGCTCACCGGTTCGTTTGGGGGAACGAAAGTGTGGAAGGTCTCGGCGGTACCTGAAGACAACCGGGTAATGAACTCGTCGTGCGCTCCCGGGACGGTGAAACTTCGACGTGAGAAGCTGCGCACCCAGATCCCAAATGTCAAGGAGGGGGACAACTCAACGGACCCTCGCCCTTAGGCGAGGGGTCTCCACCATGCTCGATGGGGACACTCCAAGTCCCAACGTAACGCGCACTTCAGCGAGTTGGGGTCGAATCCGGCCCTTGCACACGGCCATTCTCGGCACCTCAGCTATCTCTATGCCAATCAACGTGTTGTGCGGTTAGGGTATAGGGCTACTGTCGAGCGCCTACCGGAGGGTCGAGCTGTCTCAGCCCCTTCGCTGAGGCCAAGAACCGCGCTTGATGAGTCCCCGGTTGGACCTCCTTCGGCTTCAGTTCTTTCGCCGGTCCTCCACCACCCGGTCCAGTACTTCCGCAAACTCACAGACCGTGTTTCGCTCCGAGAAACCTTCCGGAGGAGGCGGCAAGAACGGTCTGATGCGCACCTGTTCACTGATGCTAGCCAAAGCCGCCTTGATATCCTGGGGTGACTCACCTTTCACTACCACTCCGAGTTCATGCTCCCGAATCAGGTCTGCGGCGGGGCCATTGCCCACCATGGCGAAAACGTTGCGTCTCCTGGCCATGTACTCGTAGAGCTTTCCCGGGACTGCAACATCCGCACACCGGTCGGGTTGGAGCAGAACCAAAATTTCTGACTCGCGCTGAAGCGTGATGGCATCTTCTTTCGATATCCACCCGAGGAACTGCACCCTATTGCCAACGCCCTCCCGAGTCGAAAGTGATCTAAGTGACTCACCTGAATTCCCGGCGATGATCAACTGCACATTGGATCCACCTTCCCCGGAGGCCTCGCCCATAGCTCGGATGAGATTGCCCACCTGATGATCTCGGCCATAGTCCAGGGACCCTGTATACGCCATCCTGAGGCTTTCCCCAGATGCTCGACTCAGGCTGAGATCGGTAACATCGTCTACCTGACCGAAGGCATTTGTAATTGCAGAGAAGGTCGACCCGGGAAGCATGGGAAACGCCTCTTGCATCGCAAGCATCATGGGAACCGTATTCAGGATGACATGATCTGCTGAGAGCACGACTTCCCTCCGCAGCCTCCGTTCCCATTCCGTGCGACGGAGGGATGGCGAAACCCGCTTCCACCAGGGAATGGGATCCGGAGAGGCTTCCCACAAGTCTCGAAAGTCAAGGACCACTGGGATATTGTTGCTCTGAGCCAGTCGAACAAAGGGCACCAAAGAGGGGTTCGGAGGCGCATCCAGGATCATGGCCTCGAAGCCGCTCCGCATGATGTAGGGTCTCATGGCACGACAAGCTGCCTTTGCCCAATTCCAGGACCAATCTGAAGTCATGAATAGGTGTTCGGCATAGGCCCGCAACTTCCACCAGGCGGTGGCCAAGACGGCTTCAGCCGGAGGAGGGTTACCCGGATCTCGTCCTAGGACGAACGGTGTGGGCTCTCTTCGTACCGAATACCCGTCTCGCCCCGGACCATCTGGCGCCGGATTCGTCGGAGGCTGTTCGGTAGTCAATGATGCACAAATAACAGAGACCTCGTATCCGAACTCAGGCAGCAGCCGGGCCAATCGTTCAGCACGCTGGGCCCCCATGGCAGGGGATGGAGGGAAATGGTAGGAAACGAGAAGTACCCTACGCGGGGAGGTCGTCATTGATCGTCTCATGGTGAAAGCGCTCGATCACCAGGCCGGCACTCATCGGTTTGGATTGTGGCGATCGAGCTTAGCGCTTACATGTCCAGAGCATCTGCCCAGGCTGTGCCAGAAGAGCCGGAACGCGAATTCGATTACACCGTCATAATCCCGGATGCCGAGTTGGTGCAGGAGTCCGGCCGCGAGAAGCCGCTTGCGATCGATAACTTGCTTGGGAAACGCATCCGAAAACGCCATAGAAGCAAGCTGTTCTCTCCGTGTTCGACGCGCTCCCCGACTCAGGAAGCGCTGGGAATGCAGCAAGCCAGCCCCAGACCACTGATCCGGAACATCCGATGGAAGAGGCAAGGGACACGGCAAGTGACCTGGATAGGTTTGCCATGGGAGGCTGAACGCCACTGCCGGGAAACATTGCAGCCATTCATGATAGAAACGATGCTTCCGGAGCCGCTCCATTGGAATGAGCATCACCTTCTTCATGAAGGCGAAGTCGAAGAATGGCAAGTGGAACTCCAGACGATGGAGGTCTAACGTCTCGAAGTGGCCGTCCAGGTGACAACGCTGATCATTGAACAACAAGAACACCATATACCGCCGGAGCGGATCAGGGTGATCGATGGCCTCCAGTGCTTCCTGAACCCCTCGCAGAGGGATGGTTTCAAGATCCGCCAATCGCTCCTGTCGAATGATCCGCCTTGGAGGCGAGCCCGCAATGGCTTGCGCGGCTTTCCCAAGATCGCCCGCCAGCATCTGTTCAGCTATGTGGTCGAACATGAGCGCCCCACCGACTCCTACACTCCCCCCATCACCACTCCAAACGAGACCGGGGCGCTGCACCTCCTCCTTCTGCTGTCCGTCGAGTTCGTTCCAAGCCTTTCGGAAAAGAAAGGACCAATCCCCCTGCCAAAGGCTCACCGGATCGGTGAGGGGAACGAAAGCATGGAAAGTCTTGGCAGCACTTGAAAACAAACGGGAAAGAACCTCGTCCTGCGCTCCCGGGACGGAAAAGTTGAGGGTGAGAACCTGCACGCTCAGGTCTCGAAGAACCGAAACTATGGCGCGAGAATCTAGGCCACCACTGAGGTATGCAGCAGTCACATGGTCCGAACGAAGCCTGAGTCTGATTCCTTGACGAAACTCCTCGTAGACATCCTCATCGGGAATCTTCGGGAGGTCTTGCGATACAGGAACCTCGGTGCACCAATCCCAATAATGCATGGACTGAAGGTCCCGGCCCGGACCAACTTCCAAGACCTCGGCAGGCTCGAGCCGCGCGACACCCTTCAAGGGTGTACGCTTGCCAAGCGAGTAGCCGAACTGTGCAAACTCTATGGCCCCTCGCGGGTCAAGTTCAGGCCGGGTGAGATCCCGCAGTAGAGACAGCCGCGAGGAGAAGAAGACGAAATCGGGTTGCTGAAGAACGTACAAAGGCCGAATAGCCAGATGATCCGCGACAAGGACGAGCCTGGATCCGTCGTGCGGAGCGTGCGCCATGGAGAACACGCCTCGAGTCTCACGAAGCACTTGGTAACCCCCTCCGGAAAGGATGCGATGGAGGTCCGCCACATCCTGCTCGCGCCCACCCCCCCTTTCGTGTCCAGCCTCGCCGAGGAGTGGCTCTCCGCAGAGCAACGAAAAAGACCCGTCCGGAGCCTGGAACACGCCAGGTTCCGGGAAGATTCCCAAGTCCACCTTGACCGTCCAGACCCTTCCGTGCTCGAACACTTGAGCCCGACTGCCCACGTCGCGGCTCAATCCCCGAAGGATCTCCTTCTTCAACGGCTCGAGAACCCTTTCTTCCGGTTTCCAAGAATAGATTCCTGCGATCAGACTCATGATCTCCCTTTACTCTTTTCCCGGCTCGACGGTAAC
>PWWY01000122.1 GCA_003561325.1 Syntrophomonadaceae bacterium
CCCCAGAGCACGCCGCGCAGCAGGGAATGGGCGAACTGTTCCTCCAGGGTCTGCACCGCCTGCACCGCCTGGGGCTCCATGATCAGGGTGCCGATCCGCTGGTCGTTCAGGAGCAGGGGCGTGCCCCGCTCCAGGAGCGAGGGGGAGAGCGTTTGACCTGTCATTTTATCGCTGGAATCCAGGACCACGCGGCCGTCGGCATCGGCCAGGAGCAGGCCGTCGCCGGGCAGCAGCCCGTGGGTGCCGCTCCGGACTTGTCCCGCGGGCTGGTTGGCCGGCACCATGCCCCGTCCCCGGGAGCGGGGGATAAGGAGCTGTTCGACCCCCTCCCAGCTCCCCTGGCGGGCGTAATAGGCGTGGAAGAACGCCTCCCACTGCTCGGTGATAACGGTGCGGTAGCCGCTGGTATAGCGGGTAAAGACGCTGCCGATGTAGTAGCGGGAAGTGAAGGCCATGGTCAGCACCGCTACGGCGATGACGATGATAAACGCGGTCAGGATTTTGTTGCGGATGCTCACGGGTTTGTTCAGCCGGTGCGGAGGGCACCGGGCTGCCTGGCCTCCTTGTACGATAGATTTAAGACGGGATCCGCGGGGGAACCGCGGGGGAACCGCGGGGGAACCGCGGGGGAACCGCGGGGGAACCGCGGGGGAACCGCGGGGGATCCGCGGAGACGGTTCTTCTGGATCACATCCCGGATCCGGAAGAACCTTCCCCGTGGAGCATGCCTTTGGATGGGTCCCCCGGGTTCGCGGGGACCTGGAATTTGTAACCCAGGCCGAAGACCGTGATGATGTGCTCGGGATGGGCCGGGTTTGTTTCGATCTTTTTACGCAGGTTGCGGATGTGGGTATCGATGGAGCGCTCGTAGCCGCTGTAGGCCTCGCCCAGGCAGGCTTCCAGGAGCTGCAGCCGGCTGAAAACCCGTCCCGGGGAGCGGGCCATGAAGGCCAGCAGGCTGAACTCCGTGGGGGTGAGGAGAATTTCCTGCGGCCCTTTTTTAACCTGGTGATTTTCGATATCCAGGGCAAAGGGGCCCCGCGTGAGGATTTTTTCCCCATGGTTCTGCCGGGATTCCGGGACCCGGGTGCGCCGCAGTACGGCCCGCACCCGGGCGGCCAGTTCCGCCAGGCTGAAGGGCTTGGTGATGTAGTCGTCGGCGCCCATCTCCAGGCCGACGACGCGGTCGGTTTCCTGGGACTTGGCCGTGAGCATGATGATGGGGACATCGCTTTGCTGGCGCAGCCGGCGGCAGATCTCCAGGCCGTTGATGTCGGGGAGCATGAGATCCAGGATCACCAGGTGGGGCGCTTCCTCGCGGGCTTGCTGCAGGCCGCTGGCCCCGTCCCGGGCCAGGGAGACGCTGGCCCCTTCCTTTTCCAGGTAATCCTTGATCATCCGGGCGATCTTGACTTCATCTTCGATAACCACGAGCTTCATTTTTTTCACCGGGGGCGCCCTCCTTCGGGGCTGCGGGTGCGCGGCCGCTTTACTGGCTGTTTGTTTCAGGCCGTTTTGGTAAGCCTGTGTATCCAGGTTGTTTTGCCATAATCCCAGATCTTTTTATTACTGCTTTAGCAGGGGTTATTTCCCAGGTCACTACTCTCGGTTTGTTTAGTCAGGTCATATTTGTGTTCATAAAGATCTTTTACGCAAGGTTATTTGCCAGATTGTTTTCAAGTTTAATGATTGAAATTGTATTTCCAGGTCAAACACTTGGGTCCACTTATTCGCTTTCGATGTGACTATCATTATGAACGCTTTTTCCCTTTCATCTTAGCACAAAACCCGGCGCGGGGGCAATGACCCGCAGCTGTGATCGTGGGCTGAACCACGGGGACGGTTCTTCTGGATCGGGGAGGGCGGTAAGGTGTGGCCAGCGACACCTAGCTGACCTTTTTGATCGGGCATGTAAGCCGGAACCGTGAGGTGATTTCTGATGTGTATGTACCTTCTTGACAGCATATGAAAAGGCCCTGCAGCCTGGGTGCTGGTGAGCTGAAGGGCCTTTCTTTTCCCTCAATGTCATGACGGCTGTACCCGAAGTGGCGGGGGATTCCTTTGCTGCCAGGTTATCGCCGTAGGGCAGCCAGCCTGACTGCTCATAGAGGGAGTTGTTTCGTCCTTTCGGGCTTAGAGCTGGGCTTGCTCCCGGAACATGCTCCGGTTATTGTGCCTCTCCCAGCCATGCTCGAAGGCCCGCACATCATCGCCAGGACGATGCACGCGCTGCCGGCCAAAGCCCCTCTCCAGGTATTCCTGCTGGAATTCTTCTGGAAGCGCTTCCGCGATGCCCTCCCGTCTTTCTTCCTTCAAGTCCCACATCTGATCACGGGTTTCTGCCAGCTCCTCCCGCTGTCCCTCAACACGGTGCTGCTGCATCATCTCCCGCAGGATGGCCTTCTTTTCGTTGAATTCCTGGATAAGGGCTTCCACCCTTTCCCGGCCTTCTTCGTCCAGCAGGTTGAGGAAGCAGGAGCGCTGGTGGGTGGCTGCCGGGTTTTCTGCGGGTTCCGTGGCCAGGGCAAGGTTGGCCGTTCCCAGCAGGGCAAGGGCCAGCACCAGGCTGAAAATCATGATCTTGCGCATGTGATCACCTCCTTCCGGTGGGTTTCTAAGACCATTATACCGGGGAGGTATCAAGAACCGATGGGCAGGATGTGAAGATTTTGTCAAGATGCACAGATTGACCTGCAGCTGCGAGATAGATGCTGTATGCTTCAACGTCGTTGCGGCAAGGCTGCGGTGCAGTATGGCGCGGAGAAAATGAAGGCAACAACATGAGGGCAACAACATGCGCAACTGGTCTTGTGCGCCCCAGGACAAAACTGAGGTCGGTCTGGACGAATGACATCAGCCCCGGGCCAGCTGCGACTTATGAGGGATTTCTAGCTTCCCTTCTTCTTTAGCACGATTTGGGCCAGGATCCCACCGAGAAAACCCAGGACCAGGAGCAACGTATTCAAAAATGCGCCTTCCATGGTTGGCTGCTCCCGGCTCAGGTGGGTCAGGTACTCCAGGATCAAACCCAGACCTGCCGCCAGCGTGAATATGTAGCCGAAGGCGTACTTTCCCAGGAGGATCCCGCCCAGGGCAATGGTAAGTACAGGCAAGTAGACGGCCCGGATCACGGAAAAATCGATGTAGTTTGCCGACACGAAGAACAGCAGCACCCCGGACAAGATCAGGAAGCAAAGCAGCACGTGCAGGAAGGTCGTTTTGTTCAGTTTCATGAAGGCCCGCCCCCCTGCTTTTATTTCCCGGGAAATATTAGTCCTGGAGGCCTAGCTCCTTGATCATCTCGCGGTAGAGCTCCGGGAACTGGGGGCTGACCCGCATGCCCTGGAAGGGGGTGGGGTAGCGCATGGCCCCCAGGCGGTGGGTCTGCTCCACCCCGGAGACGATGTCTGCCAGCCAAGTGGCGGGAAAGGAGAAGCACATTTCCGCGTCCTGGGTCACGGCGAAAACCCGCTCCCCCGAGCCGGGGACGATCACCTGAGGCTGATCGTAGAGCAGGGGCGCGGCCAGCTCGGAGGCGCAGGAGTTGCGCCCCGTGAAGTTGGATGTAATCACGCCGCCCCGGTGGTAAAGGGCTCCCTGGACCAGGCGGGAGACCTGGGCGGGGTTGCCGTAGACCAGGACCAGATCGGGTTCGAAGGGGCATTTCTCCAGGGGGGCCAGGGCGATGCTCTTATACTGGCCCATGGGCAGGGTTAGCAGGAACTCGTTGGTGCTCTCGCACAGTTCCCGGGAGGCTCCGTAGAGAGGGGTGAGCATTTCCCCGTAGTCGGGTCCCTTGGCCTTTTCGTCCAGGCCGAGGATCAAGTAGGAAGGCGGGCAGGCGTGGTCTTCCTTGAGGAAGCCCATGGTCCAGCCCAGGTTGCGCGCCATGGCAACCCCCTGGCAGATGGCCACGGGATAGCCCAGGACGCGGCTGGGGCGGCGGGCTTTTTCGGGCAGATCTTCCTCGGGGGAAAAGCGCACGGCCACGGGGTAGCTGCCCAGCAGCAGCAAACTCTGCAGGGCCCGGGCCGCTTCGGCATAGTTAATCTGTTTCTTCTCTTCTTGCATCGGTGACACCTCCGGGTTTGATGGGTTTTGAGCATAAACAATCATAAACAACGATTGGGATCGACTTCTCGTTTATCCAACGTCCCTAAAAAATTTTATGGGTGAAGTCGGGTAGTTTTAGTGAAGTAGTAGAATCTTTATCTTGGATCAGGATCAGGAACAGGATCAGAGTGATCCAGAGGAACCGTCCCCGCGGATCACGTGGATCAAGCGATCCAGAGGAACCGTCCCCGCGGATCAGTTCCCGTGGATCGGGGTTAATCCGTGTTGGGGCTGCGCGGTGGAGACGGAGTTTCCTGGGC
>PWWY01000113.1 GCA_003561325.1 Syntrophomonadaceae bacterium
CAATGTGAACATGGTGATCGAGCTGATCACCCCCATTGCCATCGAGGAAAGCCTGCGCTTCGCCATCCGGGAAGGCGGACGAACCGTCGGCGCCGGTGTGGTCACTTCCATTATCGAATAATTTTCGTTTGCGTTCATCATATTCGCATGTCGAAAGACCGGGGCCAGTGCTCCGGTTTTTCGTCACAAGTTTTGTACATAGTTGTTTCGATGTGGGTGAAGACGATCGGTCCCTGCAGGCAGCAGATTTGTTTGTTGACATTGATATTGAACTGTGATAAATTGATTTTTGTGGTTACAATGAGGTAAAGGAGTGCGTTTCATGCGTGTTAAAGTAACAATGGCGTGCGCGGAATGTAAAGAGCGGAATTATTCCACCACGAAAAATAAACGCAACACACCGGATCGGATTGAATTTAACAAGTATTGCCCTCGCTGCGGCACACATACACCCCACAAGGAAACCAAGTAGCAGAGATCGACTGCTTTGTGGCAGTGAAACCGGTTATAGGGAAGGGGAAGTCATGGGCAATTCCGTGAAAAAGCTCAAGCGATTTTTTCACGATATAAAAATAGAGCTTAAAAAGGTAAACTGGCCAGACCGGCGAGAACTGGCCACCTTTACGGGTATCGTTCTGGTGGTTATTTTTGTGGTCGGTGCCTTTTTTTGGGTTTTAGATACCGGGCTTACCGGGATTCTTAAAGTAATCATCAACTAAGCGCTTTTTGCAGGATGGTGTTCCATCGTGGCGCTAATCAGGCGATTCGGAGAACTGCTTAAGGAGGATGAAAGAGAAGCCCTGAAAGCTTCTTGCCTGGCAATATGGCAGAAAAAAATTGGTACGTGATCCATACCTATGCGGGGTATGAAAACAAGGTAAAGACAAACCTGGACAAGCGGGTGGAATCCATGGAAATGCAGGACAAGATCTTTCGAGTCCTGGTTCCCATGGAAAAAGAATATGAAATAAAAAACGGCCAGCGCAAGATCGTCATGCGAAAGGTTTTCCCGGGCTATGTATTGGTCGAGATGATCATGGAAGACGATTCCTGGTTTGTCGTGCGCAATACACCGGGTGTTACTGGTTTTGTTGGTCCAGGATCCAAGCCGGTTCCCTTGAGTGAGTCGGAAATTAAGCAGATCTTGCGGCAAATGGGTATGGATGAAGCACGGCCCAAGGTCCTGTTCAACATCAAGGAGCAGGTCCGGGTTGTGAGTGGGCCCTTCAGCAATTTTATCGGGACCATTGAAGAAGTTCAACCTGAACGAAGCAAGTTAAAAGTGAGTGTTTCCATGTTTGGTCGCGAAACTCCCGTGGAACTCAATTTCGAACAGGTTGAAAAACTCTAGCCTGGAAGTAAAGCTCCCGTTTTCTCTTTCCCAAGGTGTTTGCACAGAGAGGAGGTGCGCATATGGCTAAAGGCAAGAAGATCATCGGATTAATCAAACTGCAGATTCCGGCTGGAAAAGCAACTCCTGCTCCACCCGTAGGTCCTGCACTGGGCCAGCATGGAGTCAATATCATGGCATTTTGCAAGGAGTTCAATGAAAAAACGGCCAGTGAAGCCGGGTTGATTATCCCGGTCGAAATTAACGTTTACGCTGACCGTTCGTTCAGCTTTATTACCAAGACGCCTCCTGCCGCAGTCCTATTAAAAAAAGCATTGGGTATTGAAAAAGGATCCGGAGAGCCCAACAAGGTAAAAGTAGCGACAATTTCCCGTGGCCAGGTTCGGGAAATTGCGAATCAAAAGCTCGAGGATTTAAATGCGACAAATCTCGATGCAGCGGAGCGTATTATTGAGGGGACCGCTCGCAGCATGGGTATTGTCGTAGAGGGATAATCACAGCAGTGGGAGAGTCGCCACAGGCTCACTAGCACCACAGGGAGGGTTTTTTATGGCAAAGAAAGGTAAGAAATGCTTGGACGCCAGGGGTAAAATTGACAGGGAGAAGTTCTATGACCCCCAGGAAGCGTTCGAATTGATTAAAGAAATAGCCAAGGCTACTTTTGACGAGACCATCGAACTTTCTGTTCGCCTGGGTGTTAACCCGAAACATGCGGATCAACAGGTTCGGGGCGGTATTGTCCTGCCTAACGGTACAGGCAAGGAACTTACCGTGGCCGTTTTTGCCAAGGGGGAGAAAATAAAAGAAGCTGAAGTAGCCGGAGCCGATGTTGTCGGCGGTGAAGACTTAGCTGAGAAAATCCAGGGCGGCTGGCTTGATTTTGATGTTGCTGTGGCAACGCCTGATATGATGAGTGTTGTCGGCAAACTGGGCCGCATCCTTGGTCCCAGGGGACTTATGCCTAATCCCAAAACGGGAACGGTGACCATGGAAGTAGGAAGAGCGATCGGCGAAATTAAAGCGGGTAAAGTAGAGTACCGCACCGATAAAGTTGGTAACATCCATGTGCCCGTCGGCAAAGCATCTTTCAGCTCCCAGCAGTTGTTGGAAAACTTCTTTGCGGTGATCGAGGCATTGGTGAAGGCACGACCCGCTGCCGCCAAGGGCCAATACCTGCGGAGTGTTACGATCAGCCCGACCATGGGGCCGGGCATAAAAATTAGCCCACAAAAAGCGGCGGCCCTGGGTAAAGCCAGCTAATTTCTCCAGGCAGCTACGCGAATTGAATAGGATAGGATAGCTTTAACCGAAGACAGCAGGTGCTTACGCATAAGGGTCTTGCTGGCCCGCCTGCCGAGGTGAGGTTTTGTGATGCAGCAGGGGTTGGCTATGATTGCGCTGCAAATGTTCACCCTCCTCGTCTTTCGGCAGGAGGGTTTTCTCGTTTATCTTCAAGGCTTGAGGTAAATCGTGGTTAAGGAGGTGAAACGTTGAGTAGCCGTAAGCAGAAAGAGAAAAAAGTTCTGGAAATTAAAAATGACTTGGAAAGCTCACAGGTAATCATTTTAACAGATTACCGTGGCCTCAGTGTGGCCAAAATGAACCAACTCCGTCGCATCCTGGAAGCCGATGGGATTCGCTATAAAGTGGTGAAGAACACCCTGACTAAGCTGGCAGCACATCAAGCGGGCCTGGATGGTCTGGATAGTTACATGGAAGGTCCTGTTGCCATCGCCTACGGACATGATGATCCGGTGACGCCCGTAAAATTGCTGGTCAAGTTTGCCAAGGAACATGATGAGCTGGAGATCAAGGGAGGCGTCCTGGAAAAACAGGTTATGGATGAAGCCCAGATCCGTCGTTTGGCTGACCTTCCTCCGAAGGAGGTTCTGCTGGCCAGGGTGGCGGGCGCTTTCCAGGCACCTTTGGCTGCGATGGCCATCGTGCTTCAAGGAAACCTGCGCAACCTGGTATACGTGTTAAATGCCGTGAAGGAACAGAAGGAAAGTGCTTGATCTACAAGACGTAAGACCGGTGTTTGTTGCTTAAGTTGTCTTTCAGAGGACAAACAGGATGGATGATCAAATTTTAGGAGGATATACAATGTCTAAAGTCCAAGAAGTGCTGGAAATCGTAAAAGGAATGACCGTATTGGAACTATCGGAACTGGTAAAAGCCTTTGAAGAAGAATTCGGGGTCAGTGCTGCAGCTCCCGTTGCTGCCGTAGCCGCGGGCGGGGCAGCTCCGGCAGAAGCGGAAGAAGCCCAGGAAGAGCAAACTGAATTTGATGTCGTTCTTACTTCTTCAGGCGAAAAGAAAATACAGGTAATCAAGGTGGTCCGTGAGTTAACCGGTCTGGGCCTCAAGGAAGCCAAGGCTTTGGTTGATGAGCTGCCCAAGCCTGTAAAGGAAAAAGTCAGCAAAGAAGAAGCGGAAACGGTTAAAGCCAAACTGGAAGAGTCTGGCGCTGTGATTGAAATCAAATAAGTGGATTGTCCTGAAATGTAGAACACCTGTAAAACAGCAAAAGGGTTGCCCCGAGATTGACTCCGGGCGGCCCTTTTTTTCTACTTTTTCTTTGATGCCGGCAGGATGGTTGTGGCCGATACTTGTCACCTGCTGCAATAAAGATCTGAAGGTTCTGGTTCCACAAATATTTTTGTGCAAATTCTGTGCGGTTTTTGTTGACCCCATTTGTAAAGTATGATAATATTATAAAATGCGTAAAAGTTCCCTTGGGTTTTTGTCGTTTTCAACTATTGCAGAATCCGGTGCAGAATCCGGGGATTAGCGGAACTGAGTGCGGCACTCGACGATATGTTCAAAGCAGTCATGATTTGGTTAATTGGAAGACAAATTACTGTCCTGCAGGAACCGTGAGATTGAGCAAATTTAACAACATCCTGAAAGAAGGTCAACCATTGGATTAAGAATAAAATTGACGAGGCGTATGCTGTTTATTTCTTGAGGCTCGCTGCATTGAAAAATAAACCGGGGGAGTGATTTTTTTTATGTTTAAGGAGGTCGAGGCGGGGAAGAGGAAAAGAAGATCTTATGCCCGCATCAACGAAATTCTGGACCTTCCCGATCTCGTCGAAATTCAAAAGAGCTCTTACCGCTGGTTTTTAGAAGAAGGCTTACGCGAAGTATTCCACGATGTCTCCCCGATAAAGGATTTTACTCAAAACCTTGTCCTCGAGTTTATCGACTATTCCTTGGGGGAACCAAAGTATTCAGTAGAAGAATGTAAAGAACGGGATGCAACCTATGCTGTGCCCTTGAAAGTCCAGGTTCGCCTGGTGAATCGTGAAACGGGTGAAGTGAAGGAGCAGGAAGTTTTCATGGGTGACTTCCCCCTGATGACGGCGAACGGCACCTTCATTATCAACGGGGCAGAAAGGGTTATTGTGAGCCAGCTGGTTCGCTCTCCGGGAGTCTACTTTAACAGCCAGTTTGTGAGCGGGAAGTACCTTTATTCCGGCACTATTATTCCGAACCGGGGAGCATGGTTGGAATTTGAAACGGATATCAATGACATGATTTGGGTAAAAGTTGATCGAACTCGCAAAGTGCCGGTAACCGTTCTTTTGCGGGCCATTGGTTATGGGACCAATAACGAAATCCTTGAACTCTACGACGATGATTTTCGCATTAACAACACGTTAGATAAAGATCAAACGGCCTCTGAGGAAGAAGGTTTGCTGGAAATTTATAAACGCCTGAGGCCCGGAGAACCGTTGAACGCGGAAAATGCTCGAAATTTATTTGAATCGCTCTTTTTCGATCCCAAGCGTTACGATTTTGCCAAGGTTGGGCGTTACAAAGTAAACAAAAAACTGGCCCTTCGCGGACGTCTTATTTTTAATGCCCTGGCAGAAGATTTTACTGATCCAGATACCGGTGAGATCATTGTAGAACAGGGCACAACAGTAAATGCGGCCATTTACAAGCAGATTGAAGAGCGTCGGCTGCAGCGGATCAAGGTATTCAACCATGAAAATAAAGCTTGCCCGGCAATCAGCAATGGAAGCGTGGCTTCACAGATCAAACATCTTACACCCGATGATATTGTTTCCGCGATCGGGTATCTGCTGAACCTTATGGATGGCGTGGGAAGCCCTGATGACATTGATCACCTGGGCAACCGTCGACTGCGCAGCGTGGGGGAGCTTTTGCAAAACCAATTTCGGATAGGACTCTCCCGCATGGAAAGGGTGGTACGTGAACGTATGACCATCCAGGATGTCGAGGCGGTGACTCCCCAGGCCCTGATCAATATTCGTCCGGTCATTGCTTCGATCAAAGAGTTTTTTGGAAGCAGTCAGCTTTCCCAGTTCATGGATCAGACTAATCCCCTGGCTGAACTGACGCATAAAAGGCGTTTAAGTGCCCTGGGCCCGGGAGGATTGAGCAGGGAGCGGGCGGGGTTTGAAGTCCGCGATGTGCATCATTCCCACTACGGAAGAATGTGTCCCATTGAGACCCCGGAAGGCCCGAACATTGGCCTGATCGGTTCACTAAGCACCTTTGCCCGCATTAACGAGTATGGTTTTATTGAAACACCATACCGCCGGGTGGATAAAGAAAATATTGTGGTGACCCACGATGTGGTCTACCTCACGGCAGATGATGAAGACGAGTACATCATCGCCCAGGCAAATGCGCCCATCGATGAAGAAGGCCGCTTTTTAAACAACAGCGTGACATGCCGCTTTCAAAAGGATACCGTCTTGGTTCCTCCCGAGGAAGTGGATTACATGGATGTTTCACCGAAACAGCTGGTCAGTGTTGCGACGGCTTTAATACCTTTCCTGGAAAATGACTATGCCAACCGGGCATTGATGGGGTCAAACATGCAGCGCCAGGCGGTTCCTCTCTTAAAGAGCGAAGCGCCCCTTGTCGGTACCGGCATGGAAGCGAAAGCGGCCCTGGATTCAGGGGTTGTTGTGGCTGCCATAAACCCCGGTAGGGTCGTATCCGTTTCCAGCACCCGGGGGGTTGTTCAACGGGACGAGGATCCTGAATGGCCCAGCCAGGTTATTCACGGTCGGACCCAGGAAATTTTTACGGAAAAAGCGCTTTCTTACCCTTACAAGGGGTGCGATATTTACCTGCTGCATAAATTCAAGCGATCCAACCAGGGGACCTGTATGAACCAGCGACCCATTGTGAAGAAAGGCCACGCGGTCAAAAAAGCTGAAATATTGGCCGATGGGCCCTGTACGGATCAGGGTGAGATGGCCCTGGGTCGGAATATTTTGGTTGCCTTTATGCCCTGGGAAGGTTACAACTACGAGGATGCCATCCTGATTAGCGAAAAACTGGTCAAGGAAGATATTTTTACTTCCATTCATATTGAAGAGTACGAAGCCGAGGCCCGGGATACCAAGTTGGGACCGGAGGAAATTACCCGGGATATCCCCAACGTGGGCGAAGATGCCCTCAAGGATTTGGATGAGCGGGGCATTATCTCCATCGGCGCTGAAGTTCGCGCCGGGGACATCCTGGTGGGCAAAGTGACACCCAAAGGAGAAACGGAGCTCACAGCAGAGGAAAGACTGCTCAGGGCGATATTTGGTGAAAAAGCGCGTGAAGTCCGGGATACATCCTTGCGGGTTCCCCATGGTGAATCGGGCATGATCGTCGATGTGAAAGTGTTTTCCCGGGAAGCAGGCGATGAGCTCTCTCCTGGCGTGAACCAGCTGGTGCGGGTCTATATCGCACAAAAAAGGAAAATTTCTGAAGGGGATAAAATGGCCGGCAGACACGGCAACAAGGGCGTGATCGCCAGAATTCTTCCCGAAGAAGACATGCCCTACCTGCCTGACGGCCAGCCCGTAGAGATTGTTCTAAATCCCCTGGGCGTGCCATCACGGATGAATGTCGGCCAGGTCCTGGAAAGTCACTTGGGCTGGGCAGCCCAGGTCCTGGGCTTGCGTATTGCTTCCCCTGTTTTTGATGGGGCCCACGAAAAGGATGTTTTTGATGCATTCACCGAAGCGGAACTCCCCATGAACGGCAAAACCGAGTTGCGGGATGGACGAACGGGAGAAGCATTTGATAACCATGTTACAGTTGGTTATATCTATATGCTTAAGCTGGCTCACCTGGTTGATGACAAGATCCATGCCCGCTCAACGGGCCCTTATTCCCTCGTTACCCAGCAGCCCCTGGGCGGCAAGGCGCAGTTTGGTGGACAGCGTTTCGGGGAAATGGAAGTCTGGGCGCTGGAAGCCTATGGCGCCGCCTATACGTTGCAGGAAATATTAACCGTCAAGTCAGACGATGTTGTGGGCCGGGTAAAAACCTACGAATCCATCGTTAAAGGGGACAACATCCCCGAACCTGGCGTGCCGGAGTCATTCAAAGTGCTGGTAAAAGAACTTCAAAGCCTGGGCTTGGATGTCAAAGTGCTGGGTGAGAATTATGACGAAGTGCCGATTCGCGAAGAAGACGACGACACGGATTTCTTGCTCGATGTAAATATTGAAGGCGTGGAGGATGCAGAAGAAAGAGGGTCGGGAGAAATAGAGCTGGACAAGGAAGAAGAACCTGAACTCATGGATAACGAAGAGCTGGAGAAGGTATCCCTGGATGTGGATCATTATAATCCCTTTGCCGGCGACGAGGAAGAAGAGACAGAAACAGAAGTAGAAGCAGAATATGGAGAAGAAGAAACCGTCGAAAAAGACCTGGACCTGGCCGATGAAGATGAAGTTGAAGAAGAAAACAAGCCATCCAGAGTTCGAAGCAGTATGGGCGTTGAAGACGATGAGGAAAACCTTTAAACCGTCGACCTCTTAAGTTAGACAGGCATCAGCATTACATGGAAGGGGGAAATCACCTTTGTTGGATGTCAACAATTTTGATGCCTTACAGATAAGTCTGGCCTCACCCGAGCAAATCAGGGCCTGGTCCAGAGGAGAAGTAAAAAAGCCTGAAACCATCAACTACCGCACCTTGAAACCGGAGCGAGAAGGCCTGTTCTGTGAGAAAATTTTTGGCCCCCAAAAGGATTGGGAATGCCACTGTGGAAAATACAAGCGTGTTCGTTACAAGGGCATTGTTTGTGATCGTTGTGGTGTGGAGGTAACAAGGGCCAAGGTGCGCCGCGAACGCATGGGTCATATCGAACTGGCTGCGCCTGTTTCTCACATCTGGTACTTCAAGGGCATTCCCAGCCGGATGGGATTGCTCCTGGACATGTCTCCCCGTGCCCTGGAAAAAATTCTATACTTTGCGGCTTACGTTGTCATTGACCCCGGTGAAACCTACCTGAGCAAAAAACAGCTGCTCTCCGAAGCGGAGTATCGGGAGTACAGGGAAAAATATGAAGCGATCTTTACCGCTGGTAAGGGTTTTAAAGCAGAGATGGGCGCAGAAGCCGTCAAAAAGCTCCTGGAAGAAATTGACCTGGAAGAGTTGACCGAAGAAATGCGCCAGGAGATTAAAATCTGCAGCGGACAGAAAAAGGTTCGGGCTATCCGTCGCCTGGAAGTCGTGGAGGCTTTTCGCAAATCCGGAAACCTGGCCAACTGGATGATCCTGGATGTCATTCCCGTGATCCCCCCTGATCTACGTCCCATGGTCCAGCTGGACGGCGGCCGCTTTGCTACTTCCGATCTCAATGACCTCTATCGTCGGGTAATAAACCGTAACAATCGTTTAAAAAGGCTCCTTGACCTGGGTGCTCCGGATATCATTGTCCGTAATGAAAAGCGCATGCTGCAGGAGGCTGTCGATGCCCTGGTGGATAACGGGCGCCGCGGACGGCCCGTAACCGGACCGGGAAATCGCCCCTTGAAATCCTTGAGCGATATGCTAAAGGGAAAACAGGGTCGCTTTCGACAGAACTTGCTGGGTAAACGGGTTGATTATTCGGGCCGCTCTGTGATCGTGGTCGGGCCCGAACTGAAACTGTACCAATGTGGCCTTCCCAAGGAGATGGCCCTGGAACTTTTTAAGCCCTTCGTGATGCGTAAACTGGTGCGAGATGGGCATGCTCATAACATCAAGTCAGCCAAGCGTATGGTGGAAAAGGTTCGCCCTGAGGTTTGGGGGGTGCTGGAAGAGGTCATTAAAGACCACCCCGTACTGCTGAATCGGGCGCCAACTCTCCATCGCCTGGGGATTCAAGCTTTTGAGCCGGTCCTGGTGGAGGGTCGGGCGATTCAGATTCATCCCCTGGTTTGTACCGCCTATAACGCTGATTTCGATGGAGACCAGATGGCCGTTCATGTTCCCCTCTCAGCGGAGGCCCAGTCGGAAGCGCGGCTGCTCATGCTCTCTTCCAACAACCTGCTGAACCCCAAGGATGGGCGCCCCGTTGTTTCACCCACCCAGGACCTGGTATTAGGGGTCTATTATTTGACGGTGGAGCGAAATGGCGCGCGAGGGGAAGGAAAACTCTTTCTCAACAGCCATGAAGCTATTTTGGCCTATCAGCAGAGCAGCATCGAGCTCCATGCTAGAATTATTGTTGACGTGACAGAATCCAAGAAGCCAAATCTGCAGCTTGAAGGTCAGCAGAACGGCAGGAAATTCCTGGTAACCACTCCCGGTAAACTGATCTTCAATGACATATTTCCCGATGATTTTCCTTACATCAACCATGCTGATCTGCAGTTAATGCTGCAGGAAGGTTACCTGCGGGCACGAAGTGATATGGCTCCGGGAGAGCTGCGCAAAACGATGCACCAGTTACAACCCAACAAGGCGATCAAGAAAGGCTTTATGGGGGACCTGATCTCGCTCTGTTTCCGTAAGTATGGAAGCACGAAGACCACGGAAATCCTCGATGATGTGAAAAAGCAGGGTTTTGCTTTTGCGACCCGTGCCGGGATCACCATTGGGATTGATGATATTGAAGTTCCTGAAGCCAAAGCGGCAACCCTGCTTGGCGCGGAAAAACATGTGGAAGAGATCGAAAAACAGTTCCGCCGGGGCTTAATTACGGATGATGAACGGTATGACCGGATCATCGAAATCTGGCACCGGGCCAAGGAAGATATTTCTACAGCGTTGATGCAGAACTTCGATGAATTCAACCCCATCTTTATGATGTCACAATCAGGTGCCCGGGGGAATGAATCCCAGATCACCCAGTTAGCCGGAATGCGAGGTCTCATGGCTGATCCAACGGGCAGAATTCACGACATCCCCATTAAGGCGAACTTTCGTGAAGGCTTGACGGTGCTGGAATACTTTATCTCCACACACGGCGCACGCAAGGGTCTGGCGGATACGGCCTTAAAAACAGCTGACTCCGGCTACCTGACACGCCGCCTGGTCGATGTTGCCCAGGATGTTATTGTCCGGGACCTGGACTGCGGCACCGTGCAGGGGGTGGAGGTCCATGAAATCGTTGATGGAGACGAAGTGATCGAAGATCTTTATGACCGCATCGTCGGCCGGTTTGCCCTGGATCAGGTCAAGCATCCTGAAACGGGCCAGGTACTGGTTAAGGCCGATCAGTTTATGGATGAAGAAGTTTCTTCCCTCATGATCAGTTCAGGGATCAAGTCGGTCAATATCCGGTCTGTTTTAACCTGCAAATCCAGGTTTGGTGTCTGTGTCAAGTGCTACGGCCGCAACCTGGCAACGGGGCAGTTGGTTGACGTAGGTGAAGCGGTAGGCATTATCGCAGCTCAATCGATTGGAGAGCCGGGAACGCAGCTGACGATGCGGACTTTCCACACCGGTGGAGTGGCCGGCGATGATATCACCCAGGGTCTGCCGCGGGTAGAGGAATTATTCGAAGCTCGAAAGCCCAAGGGACAATCCCTGATCAGTGAAATTTCTGGTCGCGTTGAACTCCGGGAGGCCCGCAATAAACGTGAAATGAAGATATACTCGCCCCATGGTGAGATCAAAACGTACCAGGTTCCTTACGGTGCGCGGCTCAAAGTAAAGGAAAATGAAGTGATCGAGGCCGGTGAAGAATTAACCGAAGGTTCGATTAATCCCCATGATTTGTTGAAAGTTCGAGGGATTCGTGGCGTTCAACTCTACCTGCTGCAGGAAGTGCAGCGCGTGTATAGATTGCAGGGAGTGGATATCAACGATAAACATATTGAGGTTATGATCCGCCAGATGCTGAAAAAAGTCAAACTTGATGATGCGGGGGATACGGAATTGCTGCCGGGAGCCCTCGAAGACAGCTTTACCGTGGAAGACGTTAACCGCAAGGTTCTGGAAGCAGGCGGTAGCCCGGCGGTAGCCCGTCCCGTGCTGCTGGGGATCACAAAAGCATCTTTGGCAACAGATTCGTTCTTGTCCGCAGCCTCTTTCCAGGAAACCACCCGGGTGTTGACAGATGCCTCGATTAAAGGAAAAGTGGATCCACTGCTGGGACTGAAAGAAAACGTGATCATCGGCAAGCTAATTCCTGCTGGAACGGGGATGTCACGGTATCGCAATATCCGTGTTGTGCCCCTGTACGATGAAAGCCAGGTTGAAGAAATTGATGAAATGATTTTTGAGGAGCAACAGGATGATCAGCTTGCCCAAGGGGAAAAGGAAGAAAACATGATCGAAATGGAAAAAATCCTTGGTGACACCACTTTTTCAGAGGCTGAACTACTTCAGAGCGGGGACCGGCAGGCCTCGGAGCACACTTCCCTGGAAAATGAAGAAGAAGCTGAGGAACACCTGGACCCGGGCCCGGAGGGGCATGATGATCCAGGCGAAACGGAAGACGAAGGCTTGGACGAAGACGAGCTGAAAAAAGAGAAAGAACAGGTGCCGACGGTTGTTGATCAAGAAGACTCTTGAAAAAGCCCGGGCTGGAGCGATTACGGAATTGACAATCGTTGACGGCGGTGATAAAATATCTGAGTGTCCCTTTTGGGGTGATACCTTCAATGACTTATGGCGATGAGGAGGGGGTTTTTTGACCCTGGAAGAACTACAGCAGGCACAAAATAAAGTCGTTGGAACTCGCCAGACGACTAAAGCGTTGGATAGCGGCTGCGCTTTAGTTGTCTTTATTGCGAAAGATGCGGATGAGAAGATAACCGCACCCATTGTTAATGCATGCAGCCAAAAAGGGATTGAGCTTTGCCATGTAGACTCCATGTCTCAACTGGGGAAGGCCTGCAACATCAAAGTTGGGGCTGCTGTGGCAGCGGTTATCGAAAAATAAACTAGCCTGGATGAAAGCTGAAAATGCGATGAGAAAGGGGGTGTTTTGGTGCCTACAATCAGTCAACTCGTGCGTAGAGGAAGAAAAACCATCAAAAAGAAATCAACGGCGCCAGCCCTGGATAGTTCGCCACAAAAACGCGGTGTTTGCACCCGGGTTTCCACGACAACGCCCAAGAAGCCCAACTCTGCCCTGCGAAAGATCGCCCGGGTCAGGTTGACAAATGGGGTTGAGGTTACGGCCTATATTCCTGGGATCGGGCATAACCTCCAGGAACACTCCGTTGTCCTGGTCAGAGGTGGAAGGGTGAAAGACCTTCCCGGGGTTCGCTACCACCTGGTTCGAGGAACCCTGGATGCAGCAGGTGTAGAAAACAGGAAACAGGGGCGATCCAAGTATGGAGCCAAAAGGCCTAAAGCGTAACACCGTAGTTGCTTGCTCTCGAATGTTCGGAAAGGAGGGATGAATTTGCCAAGAAAGGGTCCCGTACCAAAAAGACAAATTATGCCCGACCCCCTCTACGAAAGCGACCTGGTTTCCAGGTTCATCAACAAGCTTATGTACGATGGGGCCAGGGGCACCGCACAGACCATATTTTATGATGCGCTGGAAATTATTAAAGAGAAAAGCGGTAGTGACCCACTGGAAGTTTTTGAAACGGCCGTGCGGAATGTATCTCCCGTGTTGGAGGTAAAACCACGCCGGGTGGGCGGGGCGACGTATCAGGTTCCCATTGAGGTGAGCCAGCGTCGCAAGCTCATTCTCGCAATCAGGTGGCTGGTGAAAGCAGCCAGGGCCCGGGGTGAAAAGACCATGGCCCAAAGATTGGCCGGTGAACTTATGGATGCGGCCAATAATACAGGTACGACGGTCAAGAAAAAAGAAGATACGCACAAAATGGCCGAAGCCAATAAGGCTTTTGCGCATTATCGCTGGTAAGGGTTTTCATTCTCCGGCATTCTGGTGTTTTGGAAAGAGGAGGATTTTTTCGTATGGATTTGAGAAAAACCAGGAATATTGGGATTATCGCACATATTGATGCAGGAAAAACCACAACCACAGAGCGCATCCTGTTCTATACGGGCAAAGTTCACAAGCTCGGGGAGGTGCATGACGGCGCCGCCACCATGGACTGGATGGTACAGGAACAGGAAAGAGGGATTACTATCACTTCAGCGGCTACCACCTGTCACTGGAAAGATTCGATTATTAATATCATAGACACACCAGGACACGTGGACTTTACCGTGGAGGTGGAGCGTTCCCTGCGCGTTCTTGATGGTGCCGTAGGTGTTTTTTGCGCCAAGGGAGGCGTTGAGCCCCAGTCTGAAACGGTATGGCGGCAGGCCGATCGCTACGGGGTGCCCCGCATCGCTTACATCAATAAAATGGACATGACAGGGGCGGATTATTTTAATACGCTGCGGATGATGCGCTCCCGGTTAAAAGCTCCCGTTGTCCCCATCCAGCTGCCCATTGGCGTAGAAGACAAATTTCGCGGTATTGTAGACCTGGTTCGCTTAAAATCCGTAAATTACTTGGATGATTTAGGTACGCGCAGTGATGAAACGGATATTCCTGATGAATTGCGGGATCTTTCACTGAAGTACCGAGAAAAAATGTTGGAATCATTGGCCGAAGTGGATGATCACATCATGGAAAAATATGTTGAAGGACAGGTTGTCAGCGAAGAAGAAATTCGCGCGGCACTCCGTGTGGCGACCATTCATAACCAGCTGGTTCCGGTTCTCTGCGGATCCTCATATAAAAATAAAGGGGTGCAACCTCTCCTCGATGCCATCGTCCATTATCTGCCATCCCCACTGGATGTGCCCCCGGTAAAAGGGCAGATTCCTTCAAGCGGGGAAGAGGCCTTTAGACATGCAGATGAAAACGAACCGTTTGCTGCGCTGGCCTTCAAAATCATGACCGATCCGTATACAGGGAAGTTAACATTCTTCCGTATCTATTCAGGAAAGGTCAAGGCCGGCTCTTATGTGTACAATACCCACAAGCAAGTCAAGGAGCGTATTAGCCGGCTATTGCGGATGCACGCCAACCATCGCGAAGAACTTCAGGAGGCCTCTGCCGGGGACATTGTTGCGGCAGTAGGGCTTAAAAAAGCGGGGACAGGAGATTCACTCTGTGATGAACAAGCTCCCATTATCCTGGAAAACATTATATTCCCTGTACCGGTCATTCACGTGGCCATAGAACCTAAAACCAAGGCCGACCAGGAAAAAATGACCCTTTCCCTGCAAAAATTATCCGAGGAAGATCCCACCTTCCAGGCGGAAACCGACGAAGAAACCGGACAGATTATTATTTCGGGAATGGGGGAGCTGCACCTGGAAATCATCGTGGACCGGCTGCTGCGGGATTTTAAAGTCGGAGCCAACGTCGGTCGTCCCCAGGTTTCATACAAGGAAACCATCATCGTACCTGCTAAAGCCGAAGGAAAATTCATTCGCCAATCCGGGGGTCGCGGGCAGTACGGTCATGTGGTCCTTGAACTGGAACCCCTGGAGCGCGGCAGCGGGTTTGTTTTTGAAGATAAGACAACAGGGGGCGTTATTCCCAAGGAGTACATCCCCGCTGTGGAAGCTGGTTTTAAAGAAGCCCTGAGCGGGGGCGTGCTGGCCGGTTACCAGGTTATCGATGTGAAGGCCACCCTCCTGGACGGCACCTTCCATCAGGTGGATTCCTCCGAGATGGCGTTTAAAATCGCCGCTTCCCAGGGATTCAAAAAAGCAATGGCCAAAGGAAACCCGGCTCTGTTGGAGCCCGTGATGAAAGTAGAAATCATTGTTCCTGAAGAATACATGGGAGAGGTGATCGGAGATATCAATTCCAGGCGTGGTAAAATTGAAGGAATTGAGCCTCGGGGCGGCAGCCAGATTATCAAAGGATTTGTTCCTCTCTCGGAAATGTTCGGATATGCCACGGATTTGCGTTCACATACCCAGGGGCGCGGCACCTATTCCATGGAGTTTTCTCATTATGCTGAGCTGCCGGGTCAGATTGCTGATAAGATTGTTAGCAAAACATACGCATTATAACATGATGATTTATCTTGAGATCTTTTAGGAGGTAATGCAAAATGGCCAAGAAGAAGTTTGAGAGGACGAAGCCGCATGTTAACGTGGGGACCATTGGGCATGTGGATCATGGGAAGACGACGTTGACGTCGGCGATCACGTATTGTTTAGCGAGCCAGG
>PWWY01000116.1 GCA_003561325.1 Syntrophomonadaceae bacterium
AGACAAGGGTGATCAATCATGCCAAGGGTCGCGAGAGAAAAAAGCAGCACCGGGGTGTACCATGTCATTTTGCGCGGGCACAATCAACAGCCCATCTTCAAGGAAGAAGAAGACGCCCGGCGATTTTTGCACATCCTGGAGAAGTACCAAAAAACGGGGGATTACCTGGTTTTTGCCTACTGCTTGATGGCCAATCATATCCACCTGCTGATCAAGGAAGAGCAAGTAGAACTGGGAACGATCATGAAGCGTATCGGAACCAGTTTCGTCTACTGGTACAACCGAAAATACGAGCGCTGTGGCAATCTCTTCCAAGACAGGTTCCGGAGTGAGGCCGTGGAGGATGAACAATACTTTTTAACCGTTTTGAGGTACATTCATCAAAACCCGGTGAAAGCCGGCCTGGTCGAGGAGCCGGCCAGCTACAAGTGGAACAGCTATCGGGAATACCTTGGGGAACTGAACATAATTGAAGCGGATTACGTCCTGGGGATTTTTCACCCCCAGCGGGAAAAGGCCCTCGCCGCCTATATGGATTTTCACAATAAGATCGAGAACGCCTCCTGCCTGGAGATCGTTGAAGAAAAGCGATCGTACAAAGATGACGAGGCATCGGAGCTTATCAAAACACTCTGCAGTGTCTCATGCTGTTCAGAACTCAAGGAAGCTGGGGAAGCGAAGATGTCCAATCATTTGAAACTCCTCAAAGAGCAAGGCCTATCCACCCGGCAAATTGCCCGTCTCACCGGCATCAGCCGCAGGATCATCCTCAAAGCCTGACCCGCGAACCACGGGGACGGTTCCTCTGGATCGCCAGGATCATCTCTTGGCTGGGGATCATTTAGAACTTTCTATCCACGGGGACGGTTCTCCTGGATCACCTGCTTTTTTTGCTCTGCTGATGATTCACAGGGATGGTTTTTACTTGATTAACATATCGGTGATCCAGGAGAACCGTCCCCGTGGTTGGTGGTAAAAGGTGGTAATTTTGGTGACAGGGTTTGGGGAGATCTTCTTGCTAAATGCCTATATTACAGGGCCTGATCGCGGTCAGCGGACCGATGCAGCCAGCAGCTTGTTGTTCCGGGATAAGAAAATTTTCTCTGGCAAATACTTGTCACCCTCTTTAGAAGTGAATCGTTTTTTGCTATAATCGTGTTCAGAAAGTTGCATGTCAGAGCGCTCAAGAAAAGTTTTTTCCGATAAGGGCAAACCTGCTGCAGTGCAGGGATGCAACGCTGGAGGGCCTTCCAGTTTCATGGATGGCTAGCTGGCTATTTACTCAGGAAAAGGCTTTTATTTTTTTGCTCATTTTAAAAACCTTTCTGTGAGGCTGCCCCCGGACAGCTTGCGGCGTGAAGAACTTACTTCAGGCTGACGGAAAGGGTTTTTTGATGGCTAAGGGGGGGTATGTTCAGATGACAATTGTACGAAAAAAACTAGTTGAAGGGGGAACGTGATGTTTAATCTTGCAAAGTGGTCAAAACTGTTGAGGAAAAATGAACAGGGTTTCACGCTAATCGAGCTCATGGTTGTGGTGATCATCATCGGCATCCTGGTTGCCATCGCTGTGCCGCTCTACGGCGGAGTGCAGGCAAGAGCCCGGGATAATGCCTGCATGGCCAACGTGCGCACCCTGAACGGAGCCGTGGCCATGTACCATGCCGAAACTGGAGAATTTCCTGATGACCTGGATGTATTAGTAGAGACAGGCGTACTACAGGATGATCCTGAATGCCCTAATGAAGGAACGTATTCAATCGACCTGGAAGGCGACGAGGAAGAATACCTGGTAAGTTGCAATTGTTCAGAAGAAGAGGAAGAATAATTAGAACTTGAAGAAGAGGAATTAATAGCTACAAGAAACAACATACTCCCCCATACATAGCCCGGCGCAAGGCCCCGGCAGGCGAAACCGCATTCGTTCAGGTTTCCCTCGACGGGGCCTTGTGCCGTGAGTTTGCAACTTCACACGACCTGACATATGGAGATAGCAGAAAAAAATGCTGGCACTAGGTTCTCAAGTTTTGCGTAAAATGCAAGAACTTTTTGTTGAAAATGTTTACAGGAGAAGCGGCTAGCGTTATAATAGTAAAGGCACAGAACTGACCGGTCAGTTACAAGGGTCAGGACAATAGACCAATACCACCAGCCGCGGGAGGGTTTAAGACGTTATGGAGATAGAAGATCAGAAGCTGCGCCTGCAGCACCGGCAGGCGAATGCTCAGCAAATGCAGAAAGACACCGGCGACGAGAAACAGCAAGAGGAAAACCTGCAGCCGACGGATAAGTTGCCACCGCCGCGGGGGAAGGCAACTCCCTGGAAGCAGTTGCTGGCAGAACAGCAAACAGGCAGCAGGGAAGGCAGCGAAAGATGGCAGGACATTGATACGCAAAGCAAGGCAGTTCCTGCCCCCCTGCCTGCGGGAATCAACGAGGAAGAACTTCCTGCCGCAGAAGACGCAGAAACAGAAGAATGCGAGGTAAAAGAGGAAAAGCGCCGGCGGATCATGGAAGCCGCCGTGGATATTTTCTCCGGCAAGCTGTTTCACCAGGTAAAGATGGACGAGATCGCCTCCCGCGCCTGCGTGGGCAAAGGGACCCTCTACCTCTACTTCGAGAGCAAAGAGGAGCTTTTCCGCCGGTCCTTTCAATACGCCGTGGACCTCTACTACGACAGGCTCAAAGAAGCGCTGGATGTGGAAGTCAGTTCCCGGGAAAAGTTAAAGAAAATCGTCCACCTGCACGTCGGTCTCCTGCAGGAACACTTGAAACTGATCTACCTGCTGGTGGGGCAGAGCATGGCTCCCCCGCTGATTTTCCAGGAAGAGGTGACCAAGGCCCATCAGAAGCTATTAGACCTGGTGGAGGGGATCATCGTGCGCGGGATCAAGCGGGGCGAGTTCCGCCCCCTGGATACCGGCCTGGCTGCCCGGGTCTACCTGGGGGGGATCACCGCGTTCCTGCATGACTCCCTGCACCAGGGAGCCGACCTGGGGGACGGGGTGGCCTTGAGTGAAACCTTTGCCGGGCTATATTTCGAAGGATTCAACGTGAAAAATGAGGATCATCAGAGGGGGTTGAAATAAGCGCGATGTGGAAGATGAAGAGCAACCAAGATAGCAACACAGGGATCTACGATAATGGCTGTACCCGCAGTACTGTCTTCACAGTGGGCGGGGTGAGAACCTGCCCGGTTGGCGATTCCACACCCGGTGCATCCATTGCGTGCAGCATGCCTGGCATCCACCGGTCTAAAGTGAACAATCAATGTTCGCTTGATCCCAACGCCGATCGCGGGAACAGTCGCAACCGATTTCCCTTCGGATCTTCGCTGCGCCGCAGTGCCAGGTTATTGAGCTTTGCCGGCTGGAAGCAGTTGACCCATTTGGTTCGCCCGAAGCGCCAGGAAAGCCCGGGCTGTCAGGACCCTGCCTGCCTGCCCCAATCCCGGCCCCGGCCCTTGTCAACCCAGTCAATCCGGCCGACCCCACCAACCCGGCCAACCCTGCCTGCCCGCTTCACCCTGGCAGCCTTGGCCCTGCTCCTGCTGCTTCCGGCCTTGCTGCTGGCGGGTTGCGGCACTGGCAGCGAACAGGAAGAGACCGAGAACGGCGCCAATGAAGCCATCGCCGTGGAGGTGCAGGCGGTGGTACGGGGTGACTTGGCGGAAGAAGTAGAGATTAGCGGCAGCATCGACTCCGACGGCAACGTCTCCCTGGTACCCCAGGTCAACGGCAACGTGGCCCGCATCGCCGCCAGCGTCGGCGAGCGGGTGGAGAGCGGCCAGGTCCTGCTGGAGCTGGAAAACGAGGATCTCGCTACCCAGCTGCGCCAGGCCGAATCGCGCCTGGAGCAGGCGCGCCTGCAGATCGATACCGCCCGGGAGGTCCAGATGCCCAGGCAGTTAGACCGCCTGGAAAGCGAACTGGAACAGCTGGCAGAAAGCCTTCGCCAGGCGGAAACCCAGCTGGAGAGCACCCGGAAGCTGGGCACCGAAAAACTCCAGGAGCAGCTGGGCAGGCAGCTCAACGAGGCGCAGATCTATTACGACGAGGTCAAGCGCAGCTTCGAGCGCTCTGAACAGCTCTACCAGGCGGAGATCATTTCCCAGGCCGATTATGAACGGGCGGAGACGGAATATAAATCAGCTCAATCCCGCCTGGAAAACGCCCAAGAGATGCTGCGCCTGGAGGAAGAATCCCTGGAAAAAGAAATTGAAGCGCTGGAATCCCAGGTGCGCCAGATGCGCACCCAGTATGAAAGTGCCAGCCGCCAGCTGGAGATGGAA
>PWWY01000178.1 GCA_003561325.1 Syntrophomonadaceae bacterium
GATTTCGGGGCTTTTAAACGGCTCAATGATAAGGTGAACGAGACCTGGCCCGGGGCGCTGCTGGTTGGCCCCGACGCCAACGACGATGCCGCGGTGATTCGGATCCCGGGCAGCGACTGCCTGGTGGCCGCCAAAATGGAAAGCCACTGCTCTCCCTGTGTGCCCAGGCCCTACGACGGGGCGGCCACGGGGGCCGGGGGCGCTATCCGGGATGTGGTGGCCATGGGCGCCCAGCCCCTTTTCATCCTGGATTTTATCGGCACCCGGCCCCTGGAGCAGCAGGTGCTGGTCGGCCCCTGCGGCTTCCAGGGAACCTGCAGCTGCGGCAGCTGCCAGGAGATGACCAGCCAGGAACGGCTGAACCTGATGCTGCAGGGCGTCCGCGATATGTGCGAGCATATGAATGTTTTCGTGGCCGGAGGGGGCTTTTCCACTTCCTTTAGCGATATCGTCCCCGCCGTGGTGATCGCCGTGGTGGGCAAGCTGATCACGGATCAGCCCCTGACCAAGCCGGCCAAAGCGGCGGGAGATCAGCTGGTCGTGGTAGGTTTAACCGGCGATGACGGAAACGACACCCTCTACCGTGCCGGCCTGGTGGCGGAAATGCGGCCTGCCCGGGCCCTGATGAAAGAAGAGCGGGTCACCATGGAAGCCAGCCTGGCCGCCTTTCGCACGGGCAAGCTCAAGGCCTGCTCCGACCTGGGTGCCGCGGGGATCGGCGCTGCGGTCTGCGAGTCGGCGCGCTTTGGCGGTCTGGGCGCCCGGGTGCAGCTGGAGAAGATCCCTGTCTCCTCCCCAGAGCTCACCCCGCAGGAGATCCTGATCAACGAGACCCAGGCCCGGATGCTCTTCCAGGTGGCGCCCGAAGATGTCCAGGAGGTGATGGACGCCGCGGCATCCCAGGGGGGGACCGCGGCGCACATCGGTGAAATTACGGATGAGGAGCAGGTCGTCTTCACCTACCAGGATCGGGTGGTCGCCACCATTCCCAACCGGCCTGCGCCGGAGGTCCTGGAACAGCTTCGGGCCTAAGAGCGTTATTGAGGATACAGTCTCAGCTATTTTCCCTGCCTCAGGGAAACGCTGGCTGGGGCAAAACCCGACGAAAACCGCCTGCGGCCTGTTAAACTTGTTCTTCTTGAAACAAGTTCCTCTAGGCCGTGGAGTCTATTGCAGTACAGCGCCGCTACGCAAAAACCCCGACACAAGTTGGAAGCAAAAAAGAAGGCGCAGGGCGTTCTTGCCCTCCCTTTACGCCTTCTTCTCCCGCAGATTGCATCCTGGTATGTGAGATGCGGCTTCGCGTGCCGTGAACAGGTGTTGCATGCTGCTACTTCGTTAGTACTTATACGGGCTTGTGGCATCCCTGGAAGGAATACTGATCAAGGCCAACGGGGTTCCCGTGGGCAACATCATCCGCTGGTAGGCGTTGTTGAGCACCAGGGCCGCAGCGGTGTAGAGCCCCAGCATGCCCGCAACCAACAGGGCATAGCCCGGGACTACCGGCACCCAGTCTGTCGTGACGACCTGCAGGTCCATAAGGGCGATGAGGGGAACCGCGATATCTAAGGAAAGGACGATCAAGAGAAGCGACAGCGGGCTTTTAAAGTGAGCTGGCGTCCACAAGAGCAGGGTCACCGCCAGGGGCAGCCAGGCCCAGCCGCTAAGGCGAGGACCTGTGACCCAGCCGTTCATCGAAGCAAAATAGTTAAAAATCATTTCCAGCGCTGTAACCAGCATGAAGAAGGCGGAGAAGAAAAGAAACACGTTCCCGCTGGTTTTATTCCCCGAGAGCAATTCCAGCACTCCGACCACAACCTGGATGACAAAGCCTCCGAGCAGCCAGATACCCATCAAGATATAGGCGCTTTGATCCACCCTCCCCGTGAGATAAGCGTAAAAAAGAAAACACGCCATTGCCAATGCAACCAGTCCCGCCGGGCCAGGATTTGCCCAGCCGTTTCCACCATGTCCTGAAATGGTTCTTCACCCTTTCACCTAAGTAATAAATCAGACCACGACCATTATACGCAATGGGCATGAAAATGTAAAATTCTTGCATTTATGGTATAATATTATAATTCTCAAGACATTTCATACTTATTAAATATGAATAAAAAGTGTGAAGGTTGCTCCTAGGGGGAAAAGAGGGATAAAGGGATGCCCCTGGGGGCGAGGGGGGGAGTTCGGCAAATGAAGACCAGGGAGCGCCGGGACCAGGTGCGGTAAAATATTTTTACGGTAATGCTGAAACCATCCCCATGGCAACGCGGTGGCCATTTTCCGCTGCGGGGTCAGGTTAGCAACAGAAACTGCACTGGTGACCAGGCGGGCCTGGAGCCCCGCCCTGAATCCGAAATCGGGCCCGGGGCTGTAGAGACTAGAGCAATGCCGCGGCTTCCCGGTCCAGCAGCAGGATCACCCGGCGGTGCAGCTGCAGGAAAGAGGCGGGAACCGCAGTCGTTACCCGGCCGCCCAGGGTGTCCCGGATAGCGGCGGACTTGCTCTTCCCGCTGGCCAGCAGCAGGATGCGCCGGGCCTGCATGATCGAGCCCATACCCATGGTGATCGCCTGGCGGGGCACCTCCTTCGGGGTGGAGAAAAAGCGGCTGTTGGCCTTGATGGTTTCCGCGGTCAGATCCACCAGGTGGGTCTCGGTCTGCAAGTGGCTACCCGGCTCGTTGAAACCGATATGACCGTTGACCCCGATCCCGAGCACCTGCAAATCGATGCCGCCGGCAGCGGCGATCTGCTGCTCGTAGTCCTGGCAGATGGTTGGAATATCCGCCCCCTGACCCGGGGGGATATGGATATTTTCCGGCTTGATATTGACATGATCAAAAAAATGCTGGCGCATGTAGTAGTGGTAGCTCTGGGGGTGGCCGGGATCCAGGCCCCGGTATTCATCCAGGTTAAAGGTAGTCACCCGGCTGAAGTCCACCTTCCCTTCCCGGTGCAGCTGCGCCAGCTCCCGGTACATCTCCTCGGGCGTGGATCCGGTGGCCAGCCCCAGCACGGTATCTTCTTTCAGGATCACCTGGCTGGCCACGATGCCAGCGGCCCGCAGGCTCAATTCCGGGTAGTTCTCCACGACATGGATTCTCACGGTGAGCGCCCCCTCGTTCATGATCTGGTCTCGTTAGCTTAACTCTCTCTGTAAGATCTCTGCCAGTTCCCGGGCCAGGGTCTCCAGGGTCGCCTTATCTTGCTCGCCTTCTACCATCACGCGCATCACGGGCTCGGTCCCCGAGGGACGCACCAGGATCCGGCCGCTGGGACCGATCTGTTCCTGCACCTTCTGCCGGGCCTGCTGGAAGGAGGGAATCTCTTCCCAGCCCGCTTTGCGCCCGACCCGGCAGTTGACGGTCACCTGGGGCAGGCGGGTCATCAGGGAGCGGTAGGAGGAAAGGGGGCGACCCTCTTCCTGCACGATTTCGGCCAGCTTCAGGGAGCTCAGCAGGCCATCCCCCGTGGTAGCGAAATCCGCAAAAATGATGTGCCCGGACTGCTCCCCGCCCAAGCTGCTGCCGTCCTGCAGCATTTGTTCCAGCACGTAGCGGTCACCCACGGCGGTCCGCACCACTTTCATACCGTGCTCTCCGGCGGCGATATCCAGGCCTCCGTTGCTCATCACGGTCGTCACCAGGGTGTTCCGGTGCAGGCGGTTTTTCTGCTGCAAAAAACGGGCGAAGATCAGCATCATCAGGTCCCCGTCCACCACTTCCCCTTGCTCATCCACGGCGATAAGGCGGTCGGCGTCGCCGTCAAAGGCCAGACCCAGCTGCGCACCGGTTTCTTTCACGGTTTCCTGCAGGGCCGAAGGGTCGGTGGACCCGCACTTGACGTTGATATTTACCCCGTTGGGGCTGTCGTTGAGCACCGTGATGCGGGCGCCCAGGGCGCGAAAGATCTCCGGCGCCAGCCGGTAGACCGCCCCGTGGCCGCAGTCCATGGCGATGTGCATCCCCTGGAAACCAGGGCTGTTTGCCCGGAGAAATTCCAGGTAGAGATCGACGGCCTGGTGGTCATCCAGGGCGCGGCCGATTTCCCCGGCACGGGGCCGGGGCAGCCGGTCTTCCCCGAAGTACAGTTCTTCCAGTTGGGCCTCCGTATGATCGGAAAGCTTGTAGCCGGTGCCGGCAAAGATTTTCAACCCGTTATCCTCCACGGGATTGTGGGACGCCGAAATCATGATCCCGGCCGCCGCACCCAACTCCCGGGTCAGGTAGGCCAGGGCCGGCGTGGAAAGCA
>PWWY01000001.1 GCA_003561325.1 Syntrophomonadaceae bacterium
AAGTATTGGTCTGAATATTCCCTGGCACGGTCTCCCGGGCCGCGTCATGAATGTTCATCATCCGGTTATGGTTGGTCATAACGGCATCCACCATTTGATAAACCAGGTCTTCGGGGAGGTCTTTATGGCAAATCGCCCAGTTAAAGACAGAGATGGTTTCCAGGTCTTCATCCAGGAAGTCGTACGCATCCGCCGGGATAGCGGCAGGCTCCCAGAAAGGAAATGCTTCCACCACCGCTGTCCGGTCTGGACCATCGATGGGCAGCATGACAATATGATCAAAACCGACGTTTGCCGCGTAGCTCAAGAGGCCGCCGACAGGAAGCCCGGCAGCAAAGCTGTTGGCACCGAGCTGTCCCTCCAGGTGGCTTGCAACCAGGTCGCTCAAAGAGCCCCATACCGGCTCAGCCTCGATCCCCAAAGTCTCAAGAATGAGAGGGTGACAGGTCCCCGGTGTCCCCCCGGTCGGACCCACGCCAACCCGCTTCCCTGCCAGGTCACGCAGGGAAGTAATGCCATCATCTTTATGAGCCCACCAGTGGGAATAGGTGCTGTACATGGGGAACATGGCCCGCACGTTTCGGTGCTCATCCCCTTCGAAGGCGGTTTCTTCCTGGCCTTCCCAGGCCTGGTACCCAATGCCCAGGGTGATCATGCCGAGATCGAGAACACCCTGGTGGACCAGGCGCATGTTATCCCCCGGCCCCCCGGTTTGTTCGATATAAACGGGCATACCGACCACTTCGTCGATTAAACTGCCGGCCCCGGTGCCGTAGAAAAAATATACCCCACCGGCCAGGGCTGTTCCCATCGTGATCGAACCGGGCCAGTCATCCCCGACCTCCGGGGGCCGGTCTACGTCATCTTCGGGAACTGCCGGCCTACCACAGCCGGAAAAGGCGAGAATTAACACCAGCAAAAGGCAAAAGAGGACGATCATGGCTTTTTTCTTCATACGAGCGAGACACTCCCTTCAAATATCAACATCGCCGCTATCATGATTAGCTCAATTATAACACGTTCACAAGATTTCCAACAACAAAAAACCCCTATTTAACAAGGATTTCCCACAGCAAACTGAGGATCTGCCTGAGTTGAAAAGACACGCAGGGATTTACGCAAAGCCGCGTCAAGCTGTTCGAACGAACGCAGCGAGAAGGAAAAGAGAAACGGGCCGCTGTTCTTAAAGCCCGTTTCTCTTTTTCCCGCGCGTGTTATCTGCTGAGTCTCTTACCAGGTCGCGGAAAGTTCCGTTTCGTATTTCTCTGCAGCCATTTTGTGCACGCGGAGTTTCCAGGTTCTCTCCCTGATGGCTTCCAGGAGTTTG
Source organism: Syntrophomonadaceae bacterium (assembly GCA_003561325.1). Taxonomy (GTDB): domain Bacteria; phylum Bacillota; class Dethiobacteria; order DTU022; family UBA8154; genus SKMY01. The sequence continues at coordinate 1,328 of PWWY01000001.1, forward strand.
CGAGAAGCTTCCTTGGGGTCTTCTTCCCACATGAAGTAGCCGCCGTAGACGTCCTGAGCGATCTGCAGGGCGATGCCGTCGACCAGGGGGCTGCCCGGGATGGGCGGAACCACGCCGACGTGGACGGGCATACCCAGGGCGACGCACCAGCTGCCGATGGAAACCGCCTTTTCACTCATGGCTTCCGGGGCGCTGGCGGCATAGGGCACCTTTGGTGTATCTACTTTCCACTGGCGGGCCAGGGCAGTCATCAAGTCGTAGGCCCGGGTGTTATCCACGCAGGAGCCCATATGGAAAATGAGCGGCAGCTTTTCACCTTTCAGCTTCTCCTTGTTGGCTTCGTTCAAGCGGTTGATGAACGCTTTCAGCCCTTCTCCGGCGTATTTCTCCACGGCGTCGCTGTTGAGCAGGCCGAGCTTGGCATAGGTTCCGGCGGCACAACCGGTCGCCACAGGCAAGATATTGTTTTTAGCCAGTTCTACGGCGATGGTATAGTGACTTTCGTCATGCGGGACTTTCAAGTTGTTGCAGCCGGCAAAGAGGACCAGGCCCTCCAGTTCCCCTTGTTCAACGGCGTCGGTGATGACCTTGTAAGGCTCATCGGGGTTCACGGAAGCCAGCAGTTCTTCAAAGGCTTCCAGGCTGAAACCGGCAATAAGCTTGTTTTTTACCTGGGGTATATGCACCTTTGACGGGTCACGCTCTTTGAAGTTTTCTATGGCAACCCTGACGATTTCTTTTGCTTTTTCCATGGCCCTTTTTTCGTCAAAATCAATGTAGTAGGAGCTGGGTATCTTGGCGTTGGGAATGGTGGTGATGATCTTGGTGTGGTAGCATTCTGCCACGGACTGGATGCCGGGCATGATGCACTGCACGTCAACTACCATGGCGTCGACGGCGCCGGTCATGATGGCCAGTTCCTGGGACAGGAAGTTGGTCAGCGGGGCAACCCCCTGCCGCATGAGCACCTCGTTGCCGGTGCAGCAGATACCCATGCACTTGATGCCTTCGGCCCCGACAGCCTTGGCTTCGTCTTGCATCTCCCGGGCGGCCTTGACGACCATCTCGCTTAAGATGGGGTTGTGGCCGTGCAGGGCGATGTTGACCATGTTTTCTTCCAGCACGCCCATGTTGGCTTCGCTGGCACTGGGGGAGGGGGGGCCGAAGAGGATATCGGAAAGGTCAGTGGCGATGTGCATACCTGTATAATCGCACAGGGCTGCTTTCAAGGCCTGAAAGACCAGGTTGACCGGGTCGGCGTCCATGCCCATGTGAGTCTGGGCCATGGATTCGGCGATGGTGCGGTGGATGCTGTAGGGCATGATGTTGCATTCAATAAATTTCTCGATGCGCTCAGGAACGACGGTCTTTTCCAACCAGGCGCTGTACTTGCCGTTGATGCGGCTGAAATCCTCCAGGGCCAGGTCTACCAGGTCTTTAAGAATCTCCTGGTCAGAACGTCCCTCGGTACTGATCTCCATGCGCTCAGCCACCCTTTTCAACTTCTCCGGGTCCGTGATGCCGTAATCCTTGACATGGCCTTCGGCCACCGCACTCAATGCCAGGGTGGTATGCAGGCCGTGGTCAGAGTGAGCCGAAGTTCCGCCCAGCACAGAACGAACCAGGTTGCGGGCCACAATGGTGTAGCCGGCCGCACCGCAGATCCCCTTGGACGCTTTCTTGGTGATGCGGCAGGGACCCTGGATACAGATGGTGCAGCAGATCCCGGCGTTGCCGTAGTTACACTGGGGCTGCATGTTCAAATAACGGTCGTAGGCCGTCTCAACCCCGCTTCCTTCTGTTTTGGCTAATACTTCTAAGGCTGCAGGGTCTATCGTACGGTTGCGATCTTTCTCTTTCTTTTTCTCAGCCATAAATTGTCCTAACCTCCTCATCTTGATTATATGAAGCACTCCAGGTTGATGAAAAATACAGGATAAATGTTACTACCTGATAGTATAGCACTTACACATAATTATGTCAACTAGATAGTGAATTTTATTTACCATAGAGTTAAAACTCAGCACCGTAAAGATGTTCAAAGATGGTTTCTAATCCCTGGGCCAGCCTGGGACCAGGCCTGAGAACAATGGCCCCTTCCAGGGAATAAATCCTGTTGTTTTGAAAGGCTTTTAAGTCATGACGCCAGTCCAGTGCTGAAAAGTGCTCTTTCCAGGGAGCAAGAAAAAAGATTACTTCCGGATCCAGCTTCAGCAGTTCATCTTTCCCCAGCGCATGAAAACCCTCCCCTGGAGCAGCAGCATTGATCCCGCCGGCCAGATCAATCAGTTCGTCTGCAAACGTGTTTTTTCCGGCAGCCATGATTTCTTCAAGGAGAGCCAGGGCCAGAACGGTGGGCCGCTCCGCGGGTTCAATCCGGGCAGCATGGCGGCGAATGAGCTCCTTTTTTTCTACCATCGTCGCAGCTATTTCGGCAGCCGATCCTTCCCTGTCCGCGATTTCGCCGACCAGAAGAATGGCTTCGACAACTTCGCTGTAGTCTTTGGGAGCCAGCATGAAGCTGGAAAGACCGGGAATCATGGCAGCGAAATCCGCCATGAGTTCCTGCCCCTCTCCTGCGAGAAGCAAAGCTGGAACCATTTCACCCAGCCTTTCCTGGTCCCATTCTCTCCAGGTTAGCCGCTGTTCTTCTATTTCCGGGGGATAATCGCAGTAGATGGTCACGGCTTTGACCTTGTGCCCCAGTCCCAGGGCAAAAAGTATTTCCGTGTTGGCTGGATGGGTGGAAACAAAACTTTCAGGGGGGGTTTCAAAACGGATCTTTCTTCCCGCGTAGTCTACGGCAACCAGGGGAAACCCGTGATTTTCTTTTTCGATGACCCGCCCTCTTTCTTCGGGCGCAGGTGTGCAGCCGGCGATGAAAAATAAAAACATCAAAAAGAAGCTAAAAAGAA
>PWWY01000165.1 GCA_003561325.1 Syntrophomonadaceae bacterium
TTAGAAAATGCTAAAGACAGAGAACTCTTCTTAAGATTATTAAAAGCTGACACTAAAGATATAGAGACTATCAGAGATGAAATAGATACCTATTCTTTAGAGAAGTTAAATAAGTTTTCTAAAAGGTTCGGCACTCTTGGTGATTTAAAGAAAGACGAAAACGAAATGATTAGTGATTTGCGAGATAAATACTTTAATGAATACAATAAGTATTATGATATAGTTAGTTATAAACTATATACCGATAAAGGTTTTAGGCAAGCCGTAATGAACCATGATGTTACTACTATATTTGATTTTGATGGTGCCTATGGTTTAGCTTTAACCAGGGCAAGAGATGATGCAAGTGGTATCCCCTTTAGATACTATAGTGATAGAGGGGAAGAAGATTATGAAGCATATAAACTTGGTGCATCTTTCTGGACAGGTGCAGGTATTCAACCAACAGGTGTAAAGAAATTTGCTGATACTATATCTAAAGCACGTAAACCTTTAAGGGAACAGTTATCTAAAAAACCGAAATTACCTTATAAGGATTTATGGGACAAAAGTAATATACGTGATAGCTTAAGAAAAGCAATAGGTTGGGATCCTAAGAAAGAAAAATGGTCTACCTTCTACGATAGACTGTCTAAGGCTAAGCCTGATGAAGTGAATACTTTGCTTGGTGCTTTAATCTTTGGTGAAAAAGATGCCAAACTTATGAAGGCACAATCAGATATGATTCTTGGTATATTAGACAGGGACATGGGAACCAGATGGACAGAAGGCGAAAAGACTAAAGGCATGTCTAAAACAGAATATGAACAGTATCGTAAGAATGAATGGTGGGCTACTCTTAATAAAGAACAACGTATTGAATTGTTAAAAGATGTAGACCAACAGATACCTATAGTTGAAGGGGTAACATCAAGAAAGAAATTAAATATCTTTAAAAAGCTTGCTGCTATGGATGAAGTGGATTTTGATAAATATCCTTCCTTTAATGCAGCTATTAAATATCACTTATTAGACAAAGTCATCAGGGTAGATGATCGCCCTGTATTCATTGCTGATGATGTAAAGATGTTTAAAGGATTTGAAGGCAGTAAAGGTGTTGGTAAATTAGAAGATCATATATCTAAAACTATTATTAATATTGGTGACCAGGTTATAATCCCAGATAAGTCTGGGGGTTTAAACAAAGATGGAACGATTAAAGGTAAGATGTATGATGTCATAGATGTAACATTAGATAACACTAAATCAAGAATATTGTTTAATAAAAACTATGATGAGCTTTCAATATTTGATAAGTTTGAAATAATAAAATCAGGAGAATATAAGCTGTGGGTAAGAAATAAAAAGGGAGAAATACTGAAGAGACCTGTTAATGCTAAGGATGTTTATACATCATGGAAACCTACTGAGCAGCACCATGGTTCATCTTCACTTACTGAAATAAAGAGACAGTTTGAATTTGCCAAAGAATTTGTTAGTGCAGAAAAACCTAAGAAAACTACTTACATGCAATGGATTGGTATGGATTCTAAAGAATATAAACAAACGGTTAAGGTTCTACAGAACGAAATTAATGAGCTTGAAAGGTTAATACCTGCATGGGAGTTTGAGATTGCAGAACGTCAAAGGGTCATAGGGATGCCTTTAAATGTCTCAAACAGGATTCTACAAGAGATGATGAGCAGAACAAATGTCTTTAACTTAGATGAGAAAGAAAAGGAATGGGAGAAAGATAAAGTTAAGGCAGGAGTATTGCCTAACAGAATAGAAATAGCCCTGCATAATTTCAGGCTGGCAACAGAAAGATATGATGAACAGGTTAAGCAGGCAATGGAAAGTATCAGGATAGCAAGAGCAACACAGAACCTGTCTCCGTTAAAAGAAGAACCTATTCCAAGAGCAAGAGAACAGGCAGAGAGAGAACAACTGGGAGAATGGTTAAAAGGATATAAGACAACACAGCAAAGTGAATTAAGAAAAGAAGCTATTAATTTTGTCAGGGCTGCTGTTACAGCACCATATGCTGTTCAGTATGTAGGCGATATTGACAAGTATATAGTAGGTAAGGTTGTAGGATCAAGAGATGAAAAGGGAGATGTAACCTCAGACTATGCTGTCCTTAAATTAATCAGAGATCACTTAGGTTATGCAGAAGGAACCTGGATAGATGTAAAAGCTACTGATGCATTAAGCAAAGACTTTATGTATCTTGCATTTGACAGGAATGATGCTCAGGGATTTATTGATAGGCTGGCAGCAGAGAGAGGTCATGATCCTAAAGATTACATGATAACGGTAAGAGACCGTGATTTACTACTTTATGAGGGGGCATACAGAGATGGCATTGGTAATGAAGGATGGCACGACTTTGCATTTAGATCGTATCTCGAAGCACTCACCGGAGGCAAGAACACATACCTTTCTAAAGAGGAAATTGACACTGTTAGAAAACATGAAAGACTTAGGGAGCGAAGAGGAGAACCTGTCAGTACTGGAGTACAACCTGCACGGACTGGAGAGGTAAGAAGCTCTGTAGATGAGATAACAAGAAGTATAGGTATGCCAAGCGAACATGTAAAAGATGTTGCCCAGAGCACAAAAGGTATTCTTGGTGCAACCATAGGAACAAATATATATATTGACAGAGAACAACATAGGGCAAGAAACTTATCAGAACAGAATACTTTTTGGCATGAGTATGCTCACAGGTTATTTGAAAGCGTTGGTGGTAAAGATACCTTCAGCAGAATAAAAGAAATTCTGTATGATAGTAATCGTAACCTAAAAGAAGGAATGTGGGTTGGTAAATATCAACCTATTAAAACTGATGGTAACTTGAAAGAAATCCTAACAGACTATATTGCAGAAACATCTCACCTGAGGTGGTTTTATAATAAGAACAAAGGTATAAGAGATGTTTTAAGTAAAGAGTTTGATATTAAGAATGTAGAGATTGGAGATAAAGTATTAAAAGACAATGTGCCTGATGGCTCAAAGGTAAGAAGCAACTTCAGTGAAGATGCACAAAAAGCCATAGATAAAATAATAGTCAATGATTTAAAAAGATTCATTGCAATAGACAAAGAGATGTTTCAAAAAGAATCTCCTTTCAATATTAATGCTCCTGAGTTTAGGTATATAAAAAATATACCCTATACTAAACTAAGTGATAAAGAACAGAACATTATTAATGCACGATTAAAAAAATCAACTGAATTTTTATACGAAAACAGAGAAGTAGAAGCAATTAAACCATACTTTAATGCTACAGATAAGCGTGACTGGATCCATCGTCAGGTTCTTAGCTGGGCAGAGAAACAAATACCTAATGATTTATTAAAGAAGTATTATGATGTATGGGATAAAAACTTAGATGATATGACTTACAAGGAAGTTCTGACTTTAACCAGAGTACATGAACAGGTAGTTAAGATTTTAACTGGTGATTATAGGCCAAAGTTTGAAACACAAAAAGAAATAGCAGAGTATGCTTATAAACTATATGGCTATGACAATGAAAGAATTGTTCTTGCAGAAGCTAAACGATTTTCAAGGGACAAACTGGGCAAGAGGATAGATAAAGTATCAGACTTTACCAGTGAAGAGATGCTTGCCTTCAGAGACAATGTAAGGGAACAGTATCTTAAGAATTACTGGTCAGTAATAGATGAACACTACAGGAAGAAAGGCCACCAGGTACCTACTGGTCAAATGGCAAAAGTTATTAAGCGAATTAAAGATGAGCAAAAGCTGGTTAACATGGTAGAAAGCAAATGGAATCAGAAGCATGAGAAGTATGTAATGGGTAAAGTTCTTGAATTGAGGAATATGGCTTTATGGGAAGACCTTAAAGATATGAGGTTAAGATCAGGAGAACATGTAACGGCAGGAACATTTGTAGATAAATTAGACAAACTATTGCCTGGTAAAGTTACAGATAAATTATCACAACACATTGACAGAGAACAGATAGTAGGGACAGTAGTTAACAAAACCTTTGCTGTGTTGCCTGGTAAAGGATTAAGCTTTAAGGCAATAGATGATTACATTACTAAAAAGAAAAAAGACATGAACTTCTTTGGTTCCTATATGAATAGGATGGCTTCTATTATTCCAGGTGGTCAGCACCTTGTCAGCAACCTAAAGCAAAGCGATGAACTACAAAAAGCATTTGTAAGAAAATATAATAAA
>PWWY01000177.1 GCA_003561325.1 Syntrophomonadaceae bacterium
ATCTGGGCCCTGATGGAAACGTCCAGCGCGGAAACCGCCTCATCGCAAATGATCAGCTTCGGGTGCAAGGATAAAGCCCGGGCAATGCCAATCCTCTGCCTTTGCCCTCCGCTGAATTCGTGGGGATAACGGTCTGCCTGGTACTCTGCCAGGCCCACTGTCTTCAACAATTCCACAGCGCGGGCCCTTCTTTGTTCCCGGGGAACAATATTCTGGATCTGCAGGGCTTCCACCAGGACCTGCACGGCCGTCTGGCGGGGATTGATGGAGGCGAAAGGATCCTGGAAAATAATTTGCATGTCTTTGCGCTTCAGCCTTATTTCACTTTTACTCAAATGAGTGATGTTGACATCGTCGAAGATAATTTCCCCGCCTGTCGGTTCTTCCAGGCGAAGGATCGCCCTGCCGGCGGTAGATTTTCCACATCCGGACTCGCCGACAAGACTGACGGTTTCACCTTCGCAAACGGTAAAACTAATGCCGTCCACGGCCTTGACGTGGTTAATGGTCCGGCCCAAAAAACCGCCTTTTATGGGAAAATACATCTGGAGATCTTTGATGATCAGAAGTTCTTTCTTAGCCATAGTGGGCGACCTCTTTACTGCCTTTCCAATCGTCGCTGTAGATCCAACACCGCACCAACCGGCCATTTTCCAGCGGTTTGAGGTCAGGATAGCGTTCCAGGCAGATCCTATCTGCATAGAGACAGCGAGGTGCAAACCTGCAGCCTTCCGGCATTTCTGCAGGACTGGGTACAGAGCCCTCGATCGCTTCCAGCTCTTCCTTGTCGACATCGTGGCGCGGTAAGGATTTAAACAAACCGACCGTGTAGGGATGCTTGGGATGATCGAACAGCGCCTGGACATCGGCATATTCCACGATGCTGCCGCAGTACATGACCGCAACGTTGCTGCATGTTTCGGCAATAATCCCGAGATCGTGGGTAATAATCAGGACGGACATGCCCAGCTTCTGCTGGAGTTCTTTGATCAGCTCTAAAATCTGGGCCTGGATGGTAACATCCAGCGCTGTTGTTGGTTCGTCGGCGATGAGAAGATCCGGAACGCAGGCCAGGGCCATGGCGATCATCACCCTTTGCCTCATCCCGCCCGAGAGTTCATAGGGGTACTGGTGCATTCTTTTTTCCGGGGAAGCGATGCCCACCAGCTTGAGCATCTCCAGGGATTTGGCGTGCGCTTTTTTCCTGCTTATTTTTTGATGGCCCCGGTACGCTTCGCTGATCTGTTCCCCGATGGTATAAACCGGATTTAAAGAGGTCATCGGTTCCTGAAAGACCATCGATATCTTGTTTCCCCTGAGATCACGCATTTCATTTTTGCTTTTTTTCAGGAGGTTCTCGCCGTTCAAGATGATTTCTCCGCCAATAATTTTGCCCGGGTGTTCGATCAGCCGCAGTATGGAAAGAGCCATCACACTCTTCCCGCACCCCGACTCTCCCACCACCCCGACGGTATCACCCTTGGGTACGCTTAATGTTACACCATCGACCGCTTTTACTTCTCCCCCTTCCATAAAAAACGATGTCTGGAGATTGTTAATCTGCAGGATGGGTTCGGCAGGCCGCAAATGATTACACCCCTTGAAAAAAGGATTAATTAAGTTCAATTCGTTTATTCAAGTAGCGGTAGGAGATGTCTACCAGCAAATTGACGAAGACGAAGATCAAGGCAAAAATCAAGACGATACCCTGCACCAGGGGGAAATCCCGGGCGCGGATGGCGTCAATGGCCAGCCGGCCCATGCCGTTGACAGCAAACACGGTTTCTACCAGCACGGTGCCTGAAAGCAGCATGCCCATTTCGATACCGATCACCGTGACTACGGGGATTAAAGCATTCTTGAGGCCGTGCTTGTAAATGACGACTCTTTCCTTCAAGCCCTTGGCCCGGGCCGTGCGAATATAATCCTGGGTAATGACATCGAGCATGCTGGAGCGGGTCATCCTGGCGATGATCGCCGCGCCGCCCGTGCCCAGGGTAATAATCGGCAGAATGCCCTGCTGCCAGGTCCCCCAGCCCGACGGCGGCAGCAAAGCCATGTCTATGGAAATCAGTTTAATCAACATTAAACCGAGCCAGAAATTCGGCATGGAGAAACCGAAGAGGGCGGCCAGCATCAGGGTGGCGTCAAGCAGGCCGTACCTGCGCACCGCTGAAACAACCCCGGCCGTTAACCCCATGATCATGCTCAAGAGCATGCTGTAGATGGCCAGGCGCATGGTGGTCATGATGCGGGGTTGTATTTCAGCAAGAACCGGCCGGCTGCTGCGCACCGATTGGCCCAGGTCTCCCTGGAGCAATTTGCCCATATACCGGCCGTATTGCACCGGTATGGGATCATTCAAGCCCAATCTTTCCCGCATGGCTTCAACCGTGGCTTCCGGTGCAGCTTCACCGGCCATAATCTGGGCCGGATCGCCCGGGATGAGGTGCATCAGGGAAAAGACCAGGATGGTCACGCCGAGCACCACGGGAATGGTTTGAATGAACCTGCGCACAATGAATTGCAGCAAAACAGGCACTCCTTCTTCAGGTTTTAGGCTTTACGCTTTGGTCCGGGGATCGAAGGCGTCCCTTAAGCCATCACCAAAAAGGTTGAAGGCCAGCACCACCGAAACAATGGCCAAACCGGGGAACAAAGCCACGTGGGGGGGATCGAACATGTAGCTGCGCCCCTGGCTAAGCATGGCGCCCCATTCAGGAGTGGGCGGCTGGGCCCCCAGGCCCAGGAAAGAGAGGCCGCTGGCGATCAAGATGGCGATGGCGATCCGGATGGTGGCCTGGACGATAATCGGCGAGACGATGTTTGGTAGAATATGTAAAAAGATGATGCGCCGATCGGTCGCTCCCAGGGCACGGACGGCTTCGATATATTCAAGCTTGCTGACCGCCAGGGTGGTTCCCCGGACAATCCGGGCAAACCCGGGAATAGAAAATACGCCCACGGCAATAATCACGTTTGTGATGCTGCCTCCCAAAACGCTGACCAGGGCGATGGCCAGGAGAATACCCGGGAAGGCCATGAGCACATCGACAATACGCATGATGATGCTATCCAGGGTTTTCCCGTAATAACCGGAGATGATCCCCATGGGCACACCACATACCATGCCGACTAAAACCGACAAAAACCCGATGTAAAGGGTGATGGACATGCCGTGGATCAGGCGGGTAAAAATGTCCCGCCCGTTATGATCCGTCCCCAACCAGAAATCGGCCGAGGGAGCCAGCAATCGGGTTGAATAATTGACCTTGGTCGGATCGTGTACAGTAAAAAAAGGCCCGGCGATGGAGATGATCAAAAAAAACAAAATCAGGTAACCGCCGATCAGCGCGGTTTTGTTTTGTTTCAGCCTTTTATAAATCACGCTCCAGTTCGAGGTACCTTTGATGACCTGGACCTCTGTGCCATTGGAACTGTGGGCCAGATCGCTCATGTGATCAACCTTTCTTCCTTTGTTCTGTCGGCAAAAGAAAATTTTGAAGATTTCTCTTGCACTTTAACTCCATAATAGCTATAGTATAATCAATTGTGCTGCAGAAATATAGTCCCGGGTTCATTTTTTTAAAAAAATATACCGAACGCCGCGGCTGTACAAAAAAGCACAAAAACCTACATTAAGGGGGAAAACTCCGTATGAAAGTAAAAGGTATGTCCTGGCTTGTCGTCGTGCTGTTTTTGGTGCCGCTGCTCTTTGTCGGCTGTGCAGCAGCAGATGATGCCCCTGAAGAAGTGGCAACAGGGGGAGATTTAATTATTGCTTCTCTTTCAGATGCCGTATCACTGGATCCTCACGGTTCCAACGATGTTCCCTCGGCCAAGGTCTGTTACAACATTTATGAGTCCCTGGTCTATTTTGACCAGAACAGCGAGCTGCAGCCGCTGCTGGCTACCACCTGGGAAGCCGTTGATGATCGAACCTGGGAGTTTACCGTGCGTGAAGGTGTGAAATTCCATGACGGTTCAGACCTTACGGCCGAAGCCGTCAAAGCCTCCTTTGATCGCCTCCTGGATCCCGAAATTGCTTCGCCGCGTTTCTTCCTGTTTTCCATGCTCGAAGAAGTGATTATCGTCGATGATTATACCGTGCAGTTTGTTACGCAGTTTCCCTTTGCGCCGCTGCCCGCCCACCTGGCGCATAACGGTGGTGCGATTATCAGCTTG
>PWWY01000131.1 GCA_003561325.1 Syntrophomonadaceae bacterium
ACCAGCTTCCTGGCTGCCGCTCCCGGGGGGTTTACCGTCATGACAACGCTGGCCATCAAGTACAATAAAGATCCTTTCCGGGTTTCCATGCTGCACCTTTGCCGTCTTTTAGCCATTAAATCCGTGGTTCCCTTTGTTTTCATGTTCTTTTTTTAACGACTTGGTGATCAGGCTTGCCCTCTTTTAAAAAAAAGACAGCGCGTGTCCGCATAACACGGCTGTCTTTTGAACGGGTTGGTTGAAAGGGTAAGGGGGAAGGCCCTCTACCCCGGGCTTAATATTTTTGGAATACCTTGGCTGCCGCATTGCAGATGGGGCAGCGCTCAGGCGCCTCTCCTGCTCCGACCCACCCGCAGATGGGGCAGAGGTGAATGTCTTTGTCCTCCATGTCTTTGCCGTTTTCCACCAGGGCCTTTAAATCCTCGTAGGTTTTGCCGTGCACTTTCTCTGCTTCGTTGGCGAACTCAAAAGATTTTACCGCTTTTTCCTGGTTATCTTCTTTGGCTTGCTCAATAAACTCCGGGTACATGGTCGTAAATTCGTAATGTTCCCCTTCCATGGCCGTTTGCAGGTTCTCCAGGGTGCTTCCCACTTTTCCGGCAACTTCTAAATGTTTTAAGGCATGGATGGTTTCTGCTTCTGCGATGGCCTTGAAAAGGCGCGCGATGTTTTTGTAGCCTTCTTTTTCCGCTTTTTGAGAGAAAGCCAGGTATTTGCGGTTCGCCTGTGATTCCCCGGCGAAGGCGGCCATCAGATTATCATTCGTTTTCAATACAATCACTCCTTCTATAGGATAATTTAAACAAAAACCGTTCTTATTGAACTATTCAACATCTTTTGCGCGATCCCTTCTCCCCTGTACATTTTCCTCCCGGGATTTCTTTATTTCAGTTTAAATCCAGTTAGAAGATCAGACGCAGCAGGGATATACTGCCCATGCCAGTCAGCACGGTATAAAACATGTTCCGCGTGGTAAGAGCGACGATAAAGCAGGGGATCGCTGCCCAGAAGTGGGGGTTGTCGGCGAGGGAAAAATGGACCTGCCCTTCGGGCACAAACAACGCCGGTCCCAGCAGCGCGGCCAGTACCGCGGCGGGAACATAGGAAAGCCAGGATTCCGCCAGGGGGTGCAGCGCGCGCCGGGAAAGGACCAGGAGTGGCAGGAAGCGGGGAATATACGTTGTCAGGGCCATTAAAGCGATCGCGAGCAGCATGGTAGGGTCCGCTGAAATCATGGGCATCAACCCCCTTTCTCTTTACCCGGACCTTTATTCTCCAGGGTTTACCGGAGAGCGGCGTGCATCTACTTTCTTCTTTCCCAGGGTTATCCCGATGGTGGCGGCAACCAGGGTTGTGATGATAATATAGCCGTGACCTTCGGTCACGCTGTAAAGCACGGTCGATAGGGAAATGGACAGCAGGGCAACCACCGCTTTTCGCCATTCCCCGATATGCAGCACCAGCAGGGCGATAAACATGGCCGGCAGGGCATAATCGAAGCCCCAGGCTTTCAGGTCCGTCAGGAGGCTGCCGGCCCAGGCTCCCGTAAAGCTGCTGAGGATCCAGGCCAGGTGGGCCAGGACGTTGGTGGCAAAAAAGCGGGCCCGGGGAGGAGCGGCCTCTGTTTTAAAGTCCATGCTGTGCACGGCAAAGGTTTCGTCAGTCAGCTGAAAGGAAAATAATCCCTGCTGCAGGCGGCTCAGGTGGCCCAGGTAGGGGGCCAGGGCTGCGCTCATCAGCAGGTGTCGGAGGTTTACCAGGAAAGTGGTGACGGCGATAGTCGCCAGTCCCGCCTGGCTGCCGATCAGCCCCACGGCGATGAGCTGGGCGGAACCGGCAAAAACGAAAATTGACATCAACGTGACTTCCAGGGTATTCATGCCGGCATTGACGGCCAGGATGCCGAAAGCAAAGCCGATGGGAAAATAACCAAGAACAATGGGCAGCCCCCGGGCCAACCCCTTTTTGACCTGGTGGATGGATGTTGTTTGATCGCGAGGAGCCGTAGTTCCAGGCGAAGGTCGGTTCATGTAGATCACCGGCTTGGTGTGGAGAGCAGGCCTGCTCAGCGCCGGCTTTGCAGGAGTGAATCTAAATCGTCTTCACCCAGGGCACTTTCCAGGTACTCTTCACCGTATGCCTCCATGAATTCTTCATAGAGGGGTATGAGCTTCTGCTGCCAGTAAGCGCGCTCTGCCTCGGAGAGACGGGCCACCTCGATATTCGGAGAATCGATAAGACGGACCAGGTCTCGTTCATTGAGCTTGATCGCCTGTTCGCCTTCTCATTAAATGGCTGTAGGGAGAAGATCGGTGTAATTTTTATTCGCCATAAGTACGTCAGCTCCTGTCTGGAGGGGGAAATAATAGGGCGAAACAACGCAAGAACCGGGCAGTTGTGTTCTTGCAAAAGGTAACTGCCCGGCTTGCGATCGGCGATCATACCCGGGAGGAACCCGGGATCTTTCCTTATGGATTAGTTAACCTTCTTGTCATGCCCCTTCCACTCTTTTTCCCGGAGTACGTACTTTTGGATTTTTCCGGTAGAGGTTTTCGGCAGGTCTCCGAATTCCACGGCTTTCGGACACTTATAACGGGCCAGGTTCTGCTGGCAGAAAGAGATAATATCCTCTTCGGTTGGGCTCGCTCCCGGCCTGGGAACGACAAAAGCCTTGGGAACTTCACCCCATTTTTCGTGGGGGATGGCGACCACGGCGACCTCCTGGACGTCGGGGGGCTTGTAGATGGTGTTTTCGACTTCCACGGTGGAGATATTTTCCCCGCCACTGATGATGATGTCTTTTTTCCTGTCCTTGATTTCAATATATCCGTCTTCATGCACCACAGCCAGGTCCCCGCTGTGGAACCAGCCCCCTGTAAAGGCTTCCCGGGTAGCTTCTTCTTGCATGAAGTAACCTTTCATCACGTTGTTGCCCCGCATGATCACTTCGCCAATGGTCATGGCATCGCGGGGCACATCTTCCATGTTGTTGTTGACGACGCGCATTTCCAGGGCGATGATATACGGGACGCCCTGCCTGGACTTGATGACGGCTTTTTCATCCGGGGACAGGCTGTCCCACTGGGGTTTCCACGCGCAAATGCTGTGGGGGCCGTATGTCTCGGTTAAGCCGTAGACATGGGTTATCACTGCCCCCATGCTCTCCATCTTTTGAATGATCGTCGGAGAAGGAGGCGCCCCGGCGGTAACGACTTGCAGCTTGTGCTCGATATTTAACTGGTTGGAACGGGGGCTGCCGGTCAGGGTGATCAAGACGGTCGGAGCGGCACAAAAATGGGTTATTCCTTCGTTCTCGATCAGGTCAAAGATCTTATCCGCGTCTACCGCCCGGAGGCAGTAGTGGGTTCCTCCGACTGCGGTGACACCCCAGGTGAAGCACCAACCGTTGCAGTGAAACATGGGCAAGGTCCAGAGATAATTGCTGTATGTGTTCATATCCATTTCCAGGGCTTCGCCCAGGGCGTTTAAATAAGCCCCCCGGTGGGTGTACATGACTCCCTTGGGCTGTCCCGTGGTTCCGCTGGTGTAGTTGATCGAAATTGTGTCATTTTCATCGGCGATGTCAACCTCGATGGGGTCACTGCTGCCCCGAGAAATAAACTCTTCGTACTCCGGGCCTTCCAGGGGAGAGGTTGGTTCTTCGTCGACAATGATGACAAATTTCTTCGTGGCTTCCAGCCGATCCCTGATCGGCTCAATGAGCTTGGCAAATGCGCTATCCACGAACAGCATTTTCGCCCCCGAATGATTCAAGATATACAGGATTTCAGGGGCAGCCAGGCGGATATTAATGGCGACCAGGATGGCACCGGCCAGGGGTACCGCGAAATGGGCTTCCAGGAGAGGGGGAAGGTTGGGACAAAGAAAAGCGACCCGGTCCCCTTTCTCAATGCCCTCTTTTTTTAAGGCTGAAGCCAGGCGGTTGACCCGCTCATAAAATTCCCGGTATGAAAACCGGGTGTCCTTGTGAACTACTGCCGTCTTCTCCGGAAAAACTGCTGCACTGCGTACCAGAAAGTTTACGGGGGTTAATGGCGTGTAATACGTTTCACCTTTCATGGTCATTGTCGTCTGCCGAAAATCGGCATTGGCACCTCCTTGTAAGGAATTGGTATAAATAGCCCGAAGGGCAGAATTCCTTGAAGCA
>PWWY01000215.1 GCA_003561325.1 Syntrophomonadaceae bacterium
CCAATTTCCAGGGGTGCCACCAGGTTGCTGTTGCAGCCGATAAAGGAGCCCTGGCCGATATGGGTACGGTGCTTCTTTTTCCCATCGTAGTTGACCACGATGCTCCCGGCGCCCATGTTCACGCCCGGCTCCAGGGTCGCATCCCCGACGTAACTCAGGTGGGGCACCTTGCTGCCCCGGCCGATCGTGCTGTTCTTCACTTCCACAAAGTCGCCGATCTTGGCTTCTTCCTCGATCACGCTGCCTGGCCGCAGGTAGGCAAAGGGGCCGATCTGGGCGCGGTTTCCGATGCGGCTTTCCAAAAGAACGGACTGCCGGCAGGTCACGCCGTCCCCGATCTGACTGTCCATGACGTGAATCCCCGGCCCCAGGAGGCACCCTTCCCCGACCCGGGACTGGCCTTCCAGGATACTCTGGGGGTAAATCACGGTATCGGGACCGACCTGCACATCCACATCCACGTACGTGGTCGCGGGATCCACCAGGGTCACGCCGGAACGCATCAGCTCCTCGTTGATCCGCTGCCGCAGCAAACCCGCCGCCCGGGCCAACTGGACGCGGTCGTTAATCCCCAGGGCCTGCTGCACCTCCTCCAGCACGAACCCGGCAACCCCGTGCCCCTGCTCCAGCAGGAGAGGAAGCAGGTCGGTGAGGTAATACTCTCCCTTGGTGGGGTTTTGCGGCAGAGAAGGCAGGAACTGGTGGAGCTCGCGCAGGTTAAAACAGTAGCTCCCCGTATTGATTTCCTGGATGGTTTTCTGCACTTCCGTGGTGTGGAGCTCTTCCACGATGCCTGCCACACGACCCTGGTCGTCGCGCAGGATGCGCCCGTAACCGGTGGGATCATCCAGGCAGGCGGTAACAACCGTCGCTGCTGCCCGTTTCTCCCGGTGAAAAGCCACCAGTTGATGCAGGGTTTCTCCGGTCAGCAGGGGCGTATCCCCGCAGAGCACCAGGAGTTCGCCCTGGGGCGGCAGGTGCGACAGGGTCTGCTGGAGCGCATGCCCCGTTCCCAGGCGCTGCTCCTGTACTACGTACTTACATCGGTCGCCAAAATAGGACTGCACCTCTTCACTGCCGCGGCCCACGACCACCACCGGAGCCGAATCAACAGCCTCGACCGCCCGCAGGACGTGCCAGAGCAGCGGTCGCCCACAGAGCAGGTGCATCACCTTGGGTCGGGATGAGTGCATGCGCGTCCCTTCTCCGGCGGCCAGGATGGCAGCTTTCCTTGTCTCCATGTGTTCCTTCCCCCTTTCAGCTGAAATCAGCAAAGCCATCTTTCTCCCGGGACGGGGCAGTGGGATTCAGTCCTGCAGCCCCATGAAGGTTTTTACCTGCTCCAGGTCACTGAGCTTATCCACATCAAAGCTGAGCACCGGGAAATCGCTGACCACTGCCCGGGACCTCAGGTCCAGCAGGTTGGAGAAATGGTTCTCCAGGTAGGCAATGGAAGCTTTTTTTCGCATAAATTTAAAAACCGCGGAAGGACCCAGCAGGGTGATCAGCTTCAGCGGGTTTTTCCGCGCCTGTAAAAACTTTTCCATCTTGGGAACCGTGGGCTCGATGGTCGCCGCGTTGACCAGGAAGATATTCCCCCCGGTAAACGTCCCCTCGATAAAGTGCACATAGGTTCTTTTGACCCCGGGGAAAAAGGCCTCACTCTTTTCCCGGGTGACGATGGGGTAGTAGAAATCGTCCTCGTAAGGATAGCACTGATCAATGAAGTCCTGCACGGCTTCCGGGCTGACCAGGGGGATGTCCGCCGAGCTGACCAAGACATGGGCATGTTGATCCACCAGCCTGCTGGCCTCCAGCAAGTTTTGCAGGATCGACCCTTTTTCCGAGATCAATTCCACCTGGTGGGTGTCCTGGAGGAAAGCCAGTTCGTTCACGGGGCCGGCCACAATGATCCGCCCGATCACATTGACCTGGCGAAAAGCGTCCAGCACGTGGCTGATCATCGGCTTTCCGCCGATGGGGAGCAGGGCCTTGGTCTTCACCTTTTCTTCCTGGAGAAGCTCCCCGCCGCCGCCGCCAGCCACAATAATACAATCGATCATGGATGTTCACCGCCCTTTTCGGGCTCCTTTACTTGATGTGTTTCCGTTAAGAGGACCCGGCAACCCTGTTCTTGCAGTTCTCCCGCTGCTGGCTCCAGCATCCCGCGGTCCTCTGCCACGGCGAAAACCGTGGGGCCGCTGCCGGAAACCAGTGCGGTCAGGCCGCTGCGGCGCAGCGTTTCTTTCACAAGCGCCACGTCCGGGTTCAGCGTGAATACAGCCTCTTCCAGGTGATTCACCAGCAGCTTTCCAAAAGCCTGGAACCACTCGGGGCCGCGCGGGGAAGGGCTGTTCAGCAAGCGGAGAAAGGCTTCTGTTCTCCCGCCTGGCGGCAGCGTCTCCAGGCAGAGACGGCTGTACACCTGGTCTGCAGCCAGGGTTGCACCGGCGGGTGCGGCCAGCAGCACCCCGCAGGGTGGTAAGGGCTTTAACGGTGTGATCTTTTCGCCGCGGCCCTCGGCCAGGGCCGTTCCTCCCTGGAGAAAGAAGGGAACATCTGAACCCAGTTGGGCGGCGAGCTCACCCAGGGTTCCGGGCTCCAGCCGCAGCCCCCAGAGGGCATTCAACCCCTGCAAGACAGCCGCCGCATCACTGCTTCCCCCTCCCAGGCCGGCGGCCACGGGGATCGCTTTGACCAGGTGGATGCGCACACCTCTGCCCGGGGCGTGGGTGCGCTGCAGCAGCGCGGCCGCCTGCGCCGCCAGGTTGGTCCCATCGCGGGGAACGCCTTCCGCCTCGCAAACCAGTTCGATGCGGTGAGAAGAAGGGAGATTCCAAAGCGTGACCTGGTCGTGCAAAGCCAGCTCCTGCATAACCGTGCGCAGCTCGTGGTAGCCGTCAGGGCGGCGAAAGAGCACTTCCAGGATCAAGTTCAGCTTCGCCCGGGCAGTCCGTTCCACCTTCTCCATTTCTTGCAAAAAACGCAGCTCCTTCGTGTGGGATCACGGGATCACGGGGATCTATTTTGTCCCATCGCTTCACGCTACCGGTTACGCCGCAGGTTGCTGCCAGCAGGGAGCGGCTAGCGATAGTGCACCAGGCGGGGATTATCGACCAGGCCGGGAATGCGGCCTCTTTTCGCCACGGGCTTGCCCTCAATTTCTTTTATATCCAGGGTCATATCAATCGCGCGAGAACCGGAGATAAAACTCCCCACGCCAAAAGCGTCGGCGCCCGCTTCCTGCAGCAGGGAAATCCGTTCCGCGGTGATACCGCCGGAGACGAGGATCTGGACATGGGAAAAACCGGCCTGGTCCAACCGGGCCCGGACTTCCCGGACCAACCCGGGGGGGACGCCGCCCCGCTCGCCCGGGGTGTCCAGGCGCACACCGGCCAGGCGGTCGCCCAGGGCCTCGGCAACCCGCAGGCTTTCTTCCGCTTCATCTTTAAAGGTATCCACCAGGATAATGCGGGGAGAATCCGGGGGCATCACCTGGTCGTAGAGCAGGGCGGTTTCCAGGGTATCCCCGATGATCAACGCGGCAGCATGGGGAACGGTGCCAATGGGCTCTTTGCCCATTAACTTGGCGCCCAAAATGCAGCTGCAGTTTTCCGCGCCGCCCACCAGGGCCGCCCGCTCCATCACCGGGGCCACCGCGGGGTGCACGTGCCTGGCCCCAAAGCAGTAGACGGGTTTCCCCTGGGCCGCTTCCCGGCAGATCCTGGTCGCTGTCGCCCAGCCGCTGGCGCTGGCCAGGATGCCCAGAAGGGCTGTTTCATACATGCCAAACTGGCTGTACGGCCCCTTGATACGCATGACCACTTCTTTTTCTTCCATGGCCTGACCCTCGGGAAGCGCCCAGCAGGATACGCGTTTATGCTGCAAGAGATTGAGGGCCTCCTGCACGCCGGCGACCACCCCTGGCCGGCTGCAGAAAATCTCGGCTGCGACCTCCGTGTGTTCCTTTTTTGCGTAAGAAAGGAGCTCGCGGGAGCGCACGAAGTAGAGATCCGCCGTGGCTCCCCGCAGGATCTCTTCGTGGGTGGCGCTGTGAAAGGTGCGGGCTTCTCCGGCAGTATAGGCCGCGACGTCGTTGACCGATTGCAGTTCATCCATGCTGGTTGACACCCTATTCTCTCCAGGCGTTTCTTCTTAC
>PWWY01000149.1 GCA_003561325.1 Syntrophomonadaceae bacterium
GTATAATCCAGGTCACAGGCAGGATCCGGAAATTCAAGGTTGATCGTGGGCAGAACCACACCTTTTTGCATGCTGAGCAAAGTCGCTACCATCTCCACGCCGCCTGCGGCGCCCAATAAGTGGCCGATCATGGACTTTGTAGAGCTCAGGGCCAGTTTCGGCGCGTATTCCTGGAAAAGCCGCTTGATCGCCAGGGTTTCAATCTTGTCATTATATTCCGTGGACGTTCCATGCGTGTTAATATAGTCCACTTCCTTGGGCTGCAGGCCCGCATCCCGCAGCGCCCTTTGCATGCAGAGGAACGCCCCCTGGCCATCAGGGTCGGGTGCCGTGACGTGATGCGCATCCCCTGACATCCCGTAGCCCACGATTTCCGCGTAGATCGGCGCATTACGCCGGGCGGCATGTTCCACCGTCTCCATGATCAGCACACCCGCACCTTCTCCCATGACAAAACCGTCTCGCTTCGAGTCGAAAGGCCGCGAGGCCTTCTCCGGTTCATCGTTGCGCGTCGACATGGCCCGGGCGGCACAAAAGCCGGCGAAGGCGATGGAGGGCACGGGAGCTTCCGCCCCGCCGGCGATCATCACGTCGGCTTCCCCCCGCTGTAAAATCCGGTATGCTTCACCGATGGAATGGGTCCCGCTGGCACAAGCGGTCACCAGGGTGGTGTTGGGTCCTCTCAGGCCATAGGTAATGGAAATATACCCCGAGGCCATATTGGCGATCAGCATGGGAACAAGAAAAGGACTGACACGGCGCGGTCCTTTATCCAGGAGAATTTTGAACTGTTTTTCAATGGTATCCAGGCCCCCGATACCCGTACCGACAATGACCCCGATCCTCTCCCGATCTTCCCTGGAGAGATCCAGTTTCGCGTCATCAATCGCCATTTTAGCGGCTGCCTGGGCGAAATGGGTAAAGCGATCCATCTTTTTTACATCTCGTTTTTCCATGAAGTCCTGGGGTTCAAAATGATCGATCGTCGCCGCCATGTAAGTGGGAAAATCTCGCAGGTGATCGATGGTTTTCACACCGCTTTTCCCCTGGACCAGGTTTTCCCAAAACTCGTCTTTACCGATTCCGATCGGTGTTACGGCACCGATTCCCGTGACAACCACTCTTTTATACACGCGCTTCACCTCACCTGAACGCACAATTATCGAAACAGCCCGGCAGCCCTGCCGTCCAAGGCCAGGACCCCACGATGGGCTTTTATGCTATTTTCCCCTCTATGTAACTGACGATGTCGCCCACGGTTTTGATGTTTTCTACTTCTTCGTCTGCGATTTCCAGGTCAAATTCTTCCTCCAGGGCCATCACCAACTCCACAACATCGAGGGAATCAGCATCAATGTCTTCAAAGGTTGTTTCCAGGTTGATTTTCTCTTCTTCAACATCGAGTTGCTCTACGATCAGCGCCTTGATCTTGGAAAATATATCCATGATTCCACCTCCTTCCGGTAAGATTCGAATCATCTTAAAGTGATAATCCGCCGTCAATGGAAATAACCGTACCCGTAATATAATTTGCTCCCGCAGCGAGAAAGAGCACCGCTTCGGCCACATCGTCCGGTGTCCCAAAGGTACCCAGCGCAATGCGATTTTTCGCTTCCGCTTTTAAGCTCTCCGGCAAATCGTCTGTCATGTCTGTTTCAATAAACCCGGGGGCCAGGGCGTTCACCGTGATTCCCCGTTTACCAATTTCTTTAGCCAGGGACTTGGAAAAAGCGATCACCCCGGCTTTTGCCGCGGCATAATTCGCCTGCCCGCTGTTCCCGGTCAGGCCCGCCACCGAGGCGATGTTGATGATCCGCCCCCCGCTTTTCTGTTTCAGTAGAGGACGCAGGACAGCCTTGCAGCAGTTAAAAACGCCTTTCATGTTGGTATCCACGACGACATCCCAGTCTTCTTCCTTCAATAAAGCCAGCAAGTTATCCCGCCGCACACCGGCATTATTCACTAGTATATCAATTCTGCCAAAATGGTCAATAGCTGCTTTGATCATGCCTTCACATTCTTGCAAAACGGTAATATCCGCCCTGTAAAGCATTCCTTCTGCACCCAGGCCCTTGACTTCCGCTAAAGCCTGCTCCGCTGCAGCTTCGTTTTGCTGGTAATTGATCACCACTTTTGCACCGTCACCCGCCAACGCCAGGACAATCGCCTTGCCAATGCCCCTGGATCCGCCGGTGACCAGCGCCACCTTTCCCGCCAAATTCACATCACTTGCCCCCTTCGATCAGTTTCAGCAGTCTGTCCAGTGTTTCCATGTTCTCCACGTGGTGGGATTCCCCCTCGTGCGATATCTTTCTCATAAAACCGGTGAGAACCCGTCCCGGCCCCACTTCAATGAAATAATCATATCCGTCTGCCAGGAGTCTTTTCATCGAAGCTTCCCACAGCACCGGGTGGGAAACCTGTCGTACCAGGGATTCCCGGATATCATCGGCATTTTTGTAATAGTTGGCATGGACATTGGCAACCACGGGAAGGCGCGGGGTTTTGATCTCCGTGCGCTGCAAAAGGTCGTGCATTTTTTCCTCGACGGGGTAGAGCAGTTTGCAGTGAAAGGGCGCACTGACAGAGAGCATCATCGCCCGCGCTTTTTTCTGTTTCGCCAGCCGGCACACTTCCTCCACGGCCTCCCGGTCACCCGAAATCACGATCTGGCCGGGGCAGTTATAGTTTGCCGGCTCCACGTATCCGGAGCCGACCGCCTCCGCGCACAATATTTCCACATCCCCGGCGCTTAACCCCAAAACCGCGGCCATGCCTCCCTGCCAGTGGGGAACAGTCGTCTGCATGTAATGAGCCCTCATTTTGACCAGCGGCAGGGCATCTTCAAAGCTCAATGATTCCGCGCAGACCAGCCCGCTGTACTCCCCCAGGCTCAAGCCGGCAGCAGCCTCAGGCTGCAGGCCATTATTCTGCAGCACGGCCAGGATTGCCATGCTCACCGTCAGGATCGCCGGCTGGGTAACTTCCGTGCGGCGCAGCTCATCCTCGCTGCCGTGAAAAATAAGCTGACTCAAGGGATAGCCCAGTATTTCATCCGCGAGCTTAAAGCAGTCCATGGCTTCCGGAAAAGACTCCGCAATATCTTTGCCCATTCCCGCATGCTGGGAGCCTTGACCCGGGAATAGAAAAGCACATTTAGGCATGGCAGATATTCACCTCTCTACGCTTACCAGCGAAGAACAGCGGCACCCCAGGTTAATCCGGCGCCGAAGGCAACCAGGGCCAGGAGATGACCTTCTTTAATTTTCCCGCTTTCCACTGCTTCATCCAGGGCGACAGGGATCGATGCCGAGGACATGTTGCCAAATCGTTCAATATTTACAATGACCTGCTCCGGAAGCAGCCCCAGTTTTTTTGACGCGGACTCAATAATGCGAATATTGGCCTGGTGGGGGATTAAGAAGTCCAGGTTTGTCGGGCTCAACTCGCACATATTGAGGACTTCCAGCGTGGATTCGGTCATCACCTTCACGGCGAATTTAAAGATTTCCTTCCCGTTCATCCGCACATAGTGCAAGCGTTCCTCTACTGTCCCGTAATTCGCCGGGTTTTTCGTACCCCCGCCCGGGGTGTACAGAAGCTCAGCTTTGTTCCCGTCGGCATAGAGGTTCGAGGCCATGAGCCCCCGTTCTGCTTCCACGCGGGTGATCACGACCGCCCCGGCGCCGTCTCCAAACAAGACACAGGTATTTCGATCTTGCCAATCCATGATCGGTGTTAACACGTCCACGCCAACCAGGAGAACATTTTTCACGGTCCCCGCCTGGATAAACTTTTCTGCCACGGTTAACCCGTAAAGGAAGCCCGAGCAGCCGGCAACCAGGTCAAAAACAAAGGCATTGCAGGCATGTAACTTGGACTGGACCAGGCAGGAGGCCGAGGGAAGGGTCAAATCCGGGGTTACCGTGGCAACAATGAGGAGGTCGACTTCCTCCGCTTTCAGCCCGGCCCGTTCCAGGGCAATCCTGGAAGCGATAACACAGAGATCCGAGTTGGTTTCATCCCCGGTAATCATGCGGCGTTCCTGGATTCCCGTGCGGCTTTGAATCCAGTCATCGCTGGTTTCCAGGATTGTTTCCAGGTCGGCATTGGTGATTTTTCCAATGGGCA
>PWWY01000160.1 GCA_003561325.1 Syntrophomonadaceae bacterium
CGGTATTAACTGACAGCGGAATAATTTGTGATGCAGAAATTTAGGAGGTGATTGCATGTCATTAATGGGAGCGATAAGAGAAGGACATTCAAAAGGTATGGCAGGTTCTATGGATCTGTTGAAATCATTACAACCTTATATGCCACGGAATACAGGTTATGGTGGAGCATATCAGGCTCCTCAAGAACAACAGCAACCAAAAGATCCAGTAGCTGAAACACCAACAGAACCAACTCCTTCTATGTTTGATGATTGGGAACCTGATTGGACTTATAGCCCGATGACAGAAGAAGAAGCAGCAGAACGTGCCAGACAGTTCAGGGATATATACTATAATCCCCAGGCAGAAGCAATTGAAAGACAACTGGAACAGGCTATAGCAGATGCTCTTTCTCACGAAGAAAGAATCAGGTCTAACTATGTAGCACAAGAAAATACATTAAGGGAAAGAGAAAGACAACAGGGTAGAATGGATTTAGAATCTGCTATAGCAAGGGGAGCAGGCAGGTCTGGTGTCGTAGATCATTTAGGACAACAAAGAGATCAGTATTATACTGGGCAATTAGCAGGTATGAGTGCACAGCAAATGGCAGAACTGAATGCTATTGCTAACCAATTGGCTCTAACACAGAGACAGGCACCTGATATGTTAAGGCAACTGGCAGAACAGGCTTCACGTATTGAAGCACAGGAACTGCAAAGACTTATGGATCAGGACTATGAAAGAGGCAGAAGCTACACTCAAGATGATTTTAACAGGATGTTACAGGTGTTTGACAGAACACAGCTAACTCCACTGGAGCAATTACAATTATACATTAACCTTGCTGGAGTTAAAGGTAACTTCCCAGGCACAATGCCTAACATCTTTGGCAGGTTTAATAATGATACTCCTGATATATTTAAACAATACGGTATTACTTAAGGAGGGAAAAACATGGCAGTAGAAGAAACCAAACAAGTTCAACGTTCACCCAACTGGATGAACCATCTTGCTCAGATTGTAAAGATGAGAGGAACAGAAGCACCTGCTGGTCCTTTCCCTGCTGGTACACCAACTCTTGCCCGTGATGAGATGGTATCAAGGGAGAGAATGCACGCATCAGATTTAGCTGAAAGAGCAGCAGCAAGGGCCCAGCAATATCAAATGCACCAAGAAGGATTATCACATTCTATGAGATCTCAAGCACAATCAGAAGCACATGCATTAACAGTTTTGGAAAGAACACATCAATTAGATAAAGATTTACGGCAATTTGTATTTGATTTAGAACAATCATCAGCATATCAGAATCCAATTTTAGATCAAGATTTATATAATCAAGCTATGGGTAATCCAAGGGCTCCTGGTAGTGACAAGCCTCCTACTGCACATACGCAGGCAGGATATGGAATATATTAAACAAAGGAGTAGATTAAATGCGTAATGATACTGCTCTTAGAGAAATAAAAAATATGGCTGCACGGATGGACAAAGCTTATAGTGCTGCTCCCAAACAAGAAAAACATAATCCTTGGGTAATGTACAGGCAGTCATTAGAAAATACAGCACAGAAATATATAGATGACTTTGGTAAAAAAACAGGAATATACTATGATGTAGATACATTGGTTAATACTGCTATGCAACAAACATGGCATGATGTTAATACTAATAATAAAGCTATAGATACATACTTCAGCTTTAATACTATCCCCCATGAAGAAGCTAAAACTAAACTACTGCAAAAGTCTATTGAGTATATGGACATTCCCATTAGAGCAGAATATCAGTTAGATGATCCTAAAGTTCCTGAACGCTTTGAATTTGAATTATTATCTGAGTGGGAAGAACACGTAGCTAACCTACCTAAGAAGGGCGATCTAATTGGTGGAACTGAATACGAAGAGCTTCAGTCTAAGCAGTTAGAGGAAATAAAAAACAAGGCCATACAGGCAGGTGCAATGACCGCAGAAGGGGATATACTAAACCCTAATGACCCTAATGTTCACTGGCTAATGCAGAGTAGGGCTGCTCCTGATATATTCCCACGACATGAATTTGGTATGGAACCATACCAAGAAGGCGTAGAACCTATGCAAGATATAGGTTTTCTTGATAGAGTTAAATATCCTTTTGTAAGTGCTTTTGCCAGAATACAGGATTCATTCATATCTTTTGCACAGACAGTTCCTGAAATTGCTCAAAGTATTCGTAACTTAGATGCGAAGGTTCAAGAACATGCCCCTGATTGGTTAAGAGAATTACAGACTGAAGAGAGACGGGAAGATTGGGATCCTGAAGATGATTGGGTATCGAGATGGTTAAACACTACAGAAAGATGGAGAGATGAATCAACTGCAATCCAATGGCAGCAATCATTCAGGGCTGGTATCAGAGAAGAAGCTTACAATAAAAATATAGTATCAGGTATTGCTACAGATGTAATGTTTATGGGAGAAGATTTGGCCCATTTAATAGGTGAGGTTGCTTTAATAAGTGTCTTATCGAAAGGTATTGGTGCAAAGAAAGCTGTTACTGGTGGTGGAGTTAAAGCTGCTAAGATATGGGAACCTAATTATGCCCGTATATTAAAAGCATATAAAGGTTTAGCCAAAGCTGATGATGTTCCCAAGATTGTTAAGATGGGAGCTAAGTATGCAGCAAGGACAGCAGAAGGATTAAGCAGACCTGAAACTGTAGCTAAGGTAAAGCGGATAGCTGCACACAGGTTTTTAACTACTGAAGGTGATGTGATAGATAGGGCTAAGTCTGCTGGTACTGCATTGGCATATAATCTTACACCTGTATTTTCAAATGCTACAGGTGCTTATGGCCTTAAACCTTTTATGACTGACTTTATTCTTAATAGTGCTTTAACTACACATTGGAGCTACAGGGATGCATGGGAACGCCATGGTGGTTTATCTGAAGAATTTATGATAGAAGCAATTCCTAACCTAATGATGGATATAGTTATGTCATGGGGTGTTAGGGGAGATAGAGGCAGACCTGCTGACATGATGGCAACAAGAGATTATCTGGTAGAGAAATATGGTATATCAGAGAAGCAAGCAATGAAGGATGCTAAGAGTTGGAAGAAGATACATGAATATCTTAACAGAAATAAAGTAGAATTTAGAGAACCTAATCCTGATGGAATTAAAGAAGCTGGCAGGCAGGGTGTTGATAATGCAGCTAAAGAACAAACTAAAAAGTTTGATGAAAGCAGAGAGCCGATTTCAGATGAACAGGCAAGGGAACATTATGGCAGACCTGGTGATGCTCCTATTGACAGAGAAGCAGCAGCACAGAGAGTAGAGGGAATAGAAAGAGAAGCAGTAAGAGATACAGGAGCTGGTAATGCAGTAGCAAGGGCTGAGATAATACTGCCTCCTATTGCTAAGGGTGATAAGACTGTAGTAATACCAAAAGGTACTCCTATAGAAGCACATAGACTGTTAAACGAAGACGGTATTCGTATTAAATATACAGATGAAACAGGCAAGGAACGACAAGCTGTATTGTTAAGAGAAGAAGCAGATAAAGTTGAAATGCTAAGCACAGAAAGAGTTATTAGCCCTAACGAAAAGGTTCTTAAAGATGGGCTGATAGATGATATTACTAAAGATATTATTAATACTTTACCTAAAGATGCTATAGAAAAAGATACTGGCAAGGTAAGGGCAGACATTGAAGCCTTATATGATCATTACTTAGAAAGAGGTAACGGTAACCATGCCGTTGCTATTGCTGAACTAAAAGATATTTGGGGTAAAGCCAATTCAGGTGATGTGGATAAGGTAGCTTATTACAGGGATCTAAAAGATGAAGCTAATGCATTGTTTGCAAAGCTAACAGAAAAGAAACCTGCATCTGAAATGGACAAACCTATAGCAGAACCTGCAACAGATAGTATTGCAAAAGCGTTAACATTCCCCAATGGAAACAGAAGACTTCCTGCTGACAAAGCAGTTGTCCAATTCAAAAAAGAACATAATGTTGATAATGATACAGTAAAAGTTTTACAAAAAGCAATTGCAATCAATAAACCAATGACTATTGAAGAAGCAAAAATCGAGGCTAAAAAAATACAAGAGCGTAGGAATAAAGAAAAAGAAAAATATTTTTC